>NZ_JACDCW010000196.1 GCF_013817345.1 Methylibium sp. | reverse complement strand
GGCAGGAACTCCTCGTGCCAGCTCGGCGCCTCGGCGTCGGTGGCGAGGCGAAACCAGTAGAAGCCGTGGGCCGGCAAGGTCAGCAGATAGGGCAGCTCGCCGATCGGCGGGAAGGCCGCGCGGCCGAGCAGCTCGACCGGCACGCGGCCCTTGAAGCGCCCGAGGTTCAGGGCAACCGGCTGCGCCGAGCGCGCCAGGTTGGCCACGCACAGGATCGCCTCGTCGGCGTATTCGCGCAGGTAGGCGAGCACCTTGCGGTTGCCCGGCGAGAGGAACACGAGCTGGCCGCGGCCGAAGGCGCGGCTCGTGTTGCGCACGGCGAGCATGCGGCGCATCCAGTGCAGCAGCGAGGACGGGTCACGCAGTTGCGACTCGACGTTGACCGCCTCGAAACCGTAGATCGGGTCCATGATCGGCGGCAGGTACAGGCGCTGCGGGTCGGCGCGCGAGAAGCCGGCGTTGCGGTCCGGGCTCCACTGCATGGGCGTGCGCACGCCGTTGCGGTCGCCGATGAACACGTTGTCGCCCATGCCGAGCTCGTCGCCGTAATAGATGATGGGCGAGCCGGGCATCGAGAGCAGCAGGCTGTTCATCAGCTTGATGCGCTCCATGTCGTTGTCCATCAGCGGCGCGAGCCGCCGGCGGATGCCGAGGTTGATGCGCGCACGCGGGTCGGCCGCGTACGTGCTGTACATGTAGTCGCGCTCCTTGCTGGTCACCATCTCGAGCGTCAGCTCGTCGTGGTTGCGCAGGAAGATGGCCCACTGGCAGCCCTCGGGGATGTCGGGGGTCTGCTTCATGATCTCGACGACGGGGAAGCGGTCCTCCTGAGCGATGGCCATGTAGATGCGCGGCATCAGCGGGAAGTGGTAGGCCGCGTGGCACTCGTCGCCTTCGCCGAAATAGTCGCGCACGTCCTCGGGCCACTGGTTGGCCTCGGCGAGCAGGAAGCGGTTCTTGTAGCTCGCGTCGATCGCCGCACGCAACTGCTTGATGACGGCGTGCGTCTCGGGCAGGTTCTCGTTGTTGGTGCCGTCGCGCTCGATGAGATAGGGAATCGCATCGAGCCGGAAGCCGTCGACCCCCATGTCGAGCCAGAAGCGCATGGTGCCGAACATGGCCTCGAGCACCTTGGGGTTGTCGAAGTTGAGGTCGGGCTGGTGGCTGAAAAAGCGGTGCCAGTAATACGCCTTGGCGACCGGGTCCCAGGTCCAGTTGGAGGTCTCGGTGTCGGTGAAGATGATGCGCGTGCCCTTGTACTTTTCCTCGCTGTCGCTCCACACGTAGAAGTCGCGCTCGGGCGAGCCGGGGGGCGCGCGGCGCGCGGCCTGGAACCACGGGTGCTGGTCGGAGGTGTGGTTCATCACCAGTTCCGTGATCACCTTGAGGTCGCGGCGGTGCGCCTCGGCGAGCATCAGCCGGAAGTCGTCGAGATTGCCGTACTGCGGGTGGACATCGTCGTAGTGCGAGATGTCGTAGCCGTCGTCGCGCAGCGGCGAAGGGTAGAAGGGCATGAACCAGATGGTGTTCACGCCCAGGTCTTTCACGTAGTCCAGCTTCGCCGCAACGCCCTTGAAGTCGCCGACCCCGTCGTCGTTGGAATCGAAGAAGGCCTTGACGTTGAGCTGGTAGATCACCGCGTCGCGGTACCACAGCGCCGCGTCGTCGGTGGGCACGGTCGCGCCCTGTTCGGCTTCCTTGAGATGCGGGATCTGCGGTGCGTTCATGCTCAGAGGAAGTAGTCGAAGTCTTGCTCGCTGCGCACCCGCCGGCGCAGCCGGAACACATGCGCCGGCGCGCGGGCGGGGTCGAGGATGACGAAGTTGCGCGTGCCCTGCCACAGGAACCGCTGGTCGCTGAGCAGGTCGTGCATCTGGTAGGAGTGCTCGGCATCGACCGGAAGCACCTGCGCGTCGAGCTCGAGCCAGCCGGACTGCGCGTGATAGGGGTCGAGGTTGACCACTGTGACGATCACGTTGTCGCCGTCGGGCGTGCGCTTGGCGTAGGCGATGAGCTGGTCGTTGTCGATCGGCAGGAAGCGCAGGCTCGCGTCGGCGTGCAGCGCCGGGTTCTCGCGCCGGATGCGGTTCACGCGCGCGACGAACTCGCGCAGGCTGTCCGCACGCTGCAGGTCCCAGCGGCGAAGCTGGTACTTCTCGGAATCGCGGTACTCCTCGCTGCCCGGCTCGCGCGGCGTGCCTTCCAGCAGTTCGTAGGCCGGCCCGTAGAGGCCGTAGTTGGCCGAGAGCGTGGCGGCAAGCACGAGCCGCGTCATGAACACCGGGCGCCGGCCGCCGTGGAGCTGTTCGTGCAGGATGTCCGGCGTGTTCGGCCAGACGTTGGGACGGAAATACTCGCAACCCGGGCCCTGCGACAGCTCGGTGAAGTACTCGACCAACTCGTGCTTGGTGTTGCGCCAGGTGAAGTAGGTGTAGGACTGGTTGTAGCCGAGCTTGGCCAGCCGGTGCATCACCTTCGGCCGCGTGAAGGCCTCGGCGAGGAAGATCAGCTCCGGGTGCTCGCGCCTGAGTTCGCCGAGCGCCCATTCCCAGAACGCGAACGACTTGGTGTGCGGGTTATCGACGCGAAAGATCTTCACGCCTTCGGCGATCCAGTGATCGAACACGCCCTTGAGCGCGCTCCACAGCCCGCGCCAGTCCTCGGTCTCGAAGTCGAAAGGGTAGATGTCCTGGTACTTCTTGGGCGGGTTCTCGGCGTACTGCACGCTGCCGTCGGGGCGGTGGCGGAACCAGCCGGGATGCTCCTTCACCCACGGATGGTCGGGCGCGCACTGGAACGCGATGTCGAGCGCGATCTCGATGCCCAGTTCGCCCGCCTTCGCGACGAGGCGGCGGAAGTCCTCGGCCGTGCCCAGCTCGGGCAGGATCGCGGTGTGGCCGCCCTCGGC
>NZ_JACDCW010000112.1 GCF_013817345.1 Methylibium sp. | reverse complement strand
CGCGCGACCCAGCAGCGTCGCCGGGGCCGCGACCGCCGGCGCAGCGACCGCGAACGGGCTCGCGGCGTCTCGCATTTCGCCAGCACTCAGCTCGACAGCGTGCAAGACACCCAGCTCGATTCGCGCATGCCCGATCCGGTGCGCCGCATCGGGCACTACCTGATCGAGCGCGACATCGGCCGCGGCGCCATGGGCATGGTGCTGCTCGCCCGCGACGAGCGCAACGGCGAGGCGGTGGCCATCAAGACCATGGCGCTCGGCCGCGAATTCCACGGCGAGGCGCTCGATGAAGCGCGCGAGCGCTTCTTCCGCGAGGCCGAGACGGCCGGGCGCCTGCAGCATCCCGACATCGTCGCCATCCGCGACACCGGCGAGCAGGACGGCACGGCCTTCATTGCCATGGAGCTGCTGGCCGGCCACGACCTCAGCATCGATGCGCAGCCGGCCCGGCTGCTGCCCGTGTCGGTGGTGTTGGCCATCGGCGCGCGCGTGGCACGGGCGCTCGCCTATGCGCACCGCCAGGGCGTCACTCACCGCGATATCAAACCGGCCAACATCATGGTCGAGCCTGCCAGCGGCATGGTGAAGGTCACCGATTTCGGCATCGCCCGCATCATCGATTCCACGCAGACGCGCACCGGCCTCGTGCTGGGCACGCCTTCGTTCATGTCGCCCGAGCAAATGGCCGGCGCACACACCGATGGGCGCAGCGACCTCTACGCGCTGGGCGTCACGCTGTTCCAGCTGCTGACCGGCAGCCTGCCCCACCGCGCCGACTCCATGGCCGCGCTGCTGCACTCGATCGGCAACGACACCGCGCCGGACGTGCGCACACTGCGCCCCGAGCTGCCGCAGGCGCTGGCCGACATCGTCGCGCTGGCGCTCGAAAAGCGCCCGGAAGTGCGCTACGCCGACGGCGACGCGATGGCCGCCGACCTCGCGGCGGTGCTGGCCTTGCTTGAGGACGAATCGGCTCAGGCCGCAGCTATTGCGAGCCGGCCTCTGGCCGCCGAACCCCGGGCCGTACCGGGCGTCGCCGCGCCACCGTAACCGGGGGCTGCGGACACTGCTGCTGCGCCCGAAGCCGGGCACAATCTCGTGGATCGGCGCAACGCAGCGCCGAGATCCCTGCCGATGCCGACGCCCCTGCCCGTGACCCAGAACATGCGCTTCGAGTTTGCCAGTGCCACCGATACCGGGCGCTCGCGCAACAACAACGAAGACTCGGTGATCGTCGACGAAAGTGCTGCGCTCGCAGTGCTCGCCGACGGCATGGGCGGCTACAACGCCGGCGAAGTGGCCAGCGGCATGGCCACCGGCTTCATCAAGGCCGAACTCGGCCGCTGGCTCAGCGAGGCCAGCGCCCAGGCCACCGATTCCGACGTGCGCCGCGCGATGGACATTTGCGTGGACAACGCCAACCGAGCCATCTTCAACGCCGCCAATTCCAATCCGCAGTACGCCGGCATGGGCACCACGCTGGTGGTGGCGGTGCTGCGCGAATCGCGGCTTCTCATGGGCCACATCGGCGATTCGCGCGCCTACCGCTGGCGCGAAGGCGTGCTCGAGCAGATCACGCGGGATCACTCGCTGCTGCAGGAGCAACTCGACGCCGGGCTCATCACGCCCGAGCAGGCGGCCGTGTCGAACAACAAGAACCTGGTCACGCGCGCGGTCGGCGTGGAAGACACCGTGCTGCTCGAAACCCACCTGCACCAGACCCTGCCCGGCGATTGGATCCTCATGTGCTCCGACGGCCTCTCGGACATGGTCGACGACGAGCAAATCGCCGCCGTGTTGCGCGGGCACGACTCTTTGCCGGGGGCCGCCCAGGCCCTGGTCCAGGCCGCGAACGACGCTGGCGGACGGGATAACATCTCTGTCATCTTGGTGCAGGCGCAGGGCGCGGCCGCCGCTTCACGAGCCTGGTGGCCGTTTCGCCGCTGAGCCAGACGCAGCCCGGCCGGGCGCAAACCGCCCCGCACCACATCGCAAGACAGAGCACGGGGTTACGCATGGGCAAGCTGGTCGTTTCGCTGGACGGAGTGGTGATCAAGGAAGTCCAGATCACCAAAGACAAGACCACCCTGGGCCGGCGCCCCTACAACGACATCGTCATCGACAACCTCGCGGTCAGCGGCGAGCACGCCGTGCTGCAGATGGTGGGGCAAGATGTTTTCATCGACGACCTCAACAGCACCAACGGCACCTACATCAACGGCAAGGCCGTCAAGAAGCAGCTGCTGCAGCACAACGACACGGTCGAGATCGGCAAGTACAAGATCAAGTACCTGAGCCACGAAACGTCGGACTACGAAAAGACCATGATCATCAAGCCCGGCAGCACGCCGGCCGGGCCTCCCACGTTCCAACACACGGCGCCCATGGGTTCGGGCTTCGGCGGCTTGTCGGGCGCGACCTCCGCTGTGATCAAGGTGCTCAACGGTGCGGCGGTGGGCCGCGAAGTCGCGCTCACCAAGGTGGTCACCACCGTCGGTAAACCCGGCGTGCAGGTTGCCTCCATCACCAAGCGCCCGGGCGGCTATGTGTTCGCTCACGTCGAGGGCGGTGCGCGGCCGCTGGTCAACGGCAACCCGGTGGCCGGGGAGCCGGTGCACCTGAAGAACGGCGACGTGATCGAACTCGCCGGCACCCAGATGCAGTTCGTGCAGTCCTGAGCCCCCGGAAAACCTGCACGACAGGCGTAACTTTCGGGGCAATACGAGCCCCGGCGTGACCCATCGCACGCGACCCGAATTGCCGGCTTTGCGGCGCCCGGGCACCATCGAAAGATGACCGTTGCCCTGCTCGACAGCACTGAACAGATCAGTGCTGCGCCCGTCGTGAACGCTGCCGTGCGCCTTCAGGTGCTGGGCTGCTCGGGCTCCATTGCCGCGGGTTGCCGCACCACCGCCTTCCTGCTCGACGACAGCGTGCTCATCGATGCCGGCACCGGCGTGGGCGACCTCTCGCTCGAAGCGCTGGCGCGTATCGACGACATCGTGCTTTCCCACTCCCACCTCGACCACGTGCTGTCCATCCCGCTGCTCGCCGACAGCGTGATGCGCATGCGCCTGGCCCAGCCCGAGCGCGGGCCCATCCGCGTGCATGGCCTGCCGCAGACGCTGGATGCGCTGCGCCGCAACCTCTTCAACGGCGAGCTGTGGCCCGACTTCACGCGCATACCGAGCGCGAGCCAGCCGATCCTGGAACTGCGGCCGATCGCGGTGGGCCAGGTGCTCACCCTCGGGCACGGAAACCGCCGCCGCCGCGTGGAAGTGCTGCCCGCCGAGCACACCGTTCCGGCCGTCGGCTTCGCGGTCGAAACTGACGCCGGCTGGTGGGTCTACAGCGGCGACACCGGCCCCAACCCGGCCCTGTGGGCGGCACTCTCCGGCCGGCGCATCGCCCACCTCATCATCGAAACGGCCTTCGGCGATGACGAACGCTGGCTCGCCGACCTGAGCGGCCACCTCTCGCCCAGCAGCCTGGCGAACGAACTCGCCCAGCTCGGCGGCAGCGTGCAGGTGCACATCACCCACCCCAAGCCCGGTGAAGTTTCGGCCGTGCTCGCACAGATCCGCGCGATCGAGACGGCGCACCGGATAGAGCCGTTGATGAAGGGGCAGGTGTTCGAGCTTTGAGCGGTGCGCGCCGCAGGAGTAGCATTTCGCCTATGCAAGTCGCCACCGGTACCGTCGTAGAAGGCAAGGTCGTGGTCGAGGGTGTTGTCCTTGCTGAAGGCTCGGTCGTCACCATTCTTTCCCGAGAGCCGGATCAACCGCTCTTGCTCTCGGCGCAAGACGAGGAAGAACTCCTCGCTGCCATGGCAGAGATCGAGCGGGGCGAGTTCGTTTCCGCCGCTGAACTCCTGGAAAGCCTGCGCAAGTACGGCTGATGGCGCTTCGCGTCAAAGTTTCCGCCCGTGCGGCATCGCAAATTCGCAGAGCCGCCGGATGGTGGGCTGAAAACCGCCCAGCCGCACCGGGTGCCGTTCGTGAAGACATCGGCGAGGCTTTGGCCTTGCTGGCACAGCAGCCTGGAATCGGCTCCATCTGCGAAGGTGCGCGGAGCAAAGGCATACGTCGCCTGTTAGTCGGGCGTATCCGGTACTTTGTCTACTACCGCGCGACACCCGACACGCTAGAGGTGCTGGCAGTCTGGCACGTAAGCCGAAGCAAGCAGCCCCAGTTGTAGTCGCGTCGCCTCGCGTTCGATGCTTACGCAGCGAGCAGCGAACAACGTGGAACGCAAGCCAACTCCTTTTTCATCGCTTCCTTGGCGACCACCGTGTCGTAGCTCGCCTGACCACGCAACCACCATCCGTCGCTGAGTCCGAAGTAGCGGCACAGCCGGAGGTCGGTATCCGCCGTGACGGCGCGCTTGCCTGCGACGATGTCTCCGTTACGCTGAGGAGGCACGCCGATGTCCTTGGGAAGGCGGTACTTCGTAAGCCCCAGGGGCTTCAGAACTCTTCGTCGAGCATTTCGCCCGGAGAGACTGGAGCAAGCACGCACATATCCGTTCTCCTTCAGTGACAGGCGACGATTTCGACGTCGCTGGGCCTTCGGTTGTCCAGATGAAGCAGACGCGCCATCGAGCGTTGACCCCGATGCGGCCCCTGCGTCCCTCTGCCTTGCTTCTATCAGCCAACGCTTGCCGCTTCGGCGAACGCGACCAAAAGCGTCAGGTCGTGCCGTCGGGAGGCGCCAGCCGGCAGCGTGCTGCTGACCGTTTGCGTCGGTAGGGGCTCGGGGACGGGCTTAAAGCGCGAACAACGCCACGTTTTACAGCCAATACCGGCTGGCACGGACGCTGCGTCCGCTCTGCTCCGCCAAGTCCCCCATTTCCAACGACCAAGGAGCTAGACGATGAACCGCATTAAACGAAGTGCCCAAAAGGGCTTCACCCTGATCGAACTGATGATCGTCGTGGCGATCATCGGCATCTTGGCTGCGGTTGCGCTGCCGGCTTATCAGGACTACACGATTCGCGCGCAAGTCACTGAAGGCCTCACCCTTGCTGCGCAGGCCAAGACGGCTATTGCCGAGTCTTTCTCGTCCACCGGAGTTGCACCGGCTGATCGCGCTGCAGCAGGGATGTCGCCCACTGCGACCGACACCACGGGCAACTATGTCTCGGAAGTGGAGGTTGCTGACGGCGTGATCACGGTCACTTACTCCAGTGCAGCGCCGCAGCGCGCCAATGACGCCATCGACACACTTACGCTCACGCTGGTGCCGTATGTGTCTGCCGACAACAGCGTGTCGTGGAAGTGCCGCGCTCTTGGATCGGCTGCCAATCCCGGCGGAGCGGTTATGCCCGGCGCTACCAACGCGGTTGGTAGTGTGCTCGCGCGCTTTGCTCCTAACGAGTGCCGCGTCTAAGCAAGGCTTGCAAAAAAGGCACTTCGGTGCCTTTTTGCATGGCGTTTATGCGGCTGTGCAACGTGACAACAAAGTGGCCTTCCGGGCCACTTTTATTTTGAGCATTCGGCAAGCTGCTCCGCTGTGCAAATTGGAGGTGTGATACCCCATACCTGACCGTCGCATTCACTTCCAGTTCAAATCGAGCTTGCGGTGCGAAGCGCGCAGCCTCGCAATTACAAGTTGATCAGGCTCTGGTAGGGAATGCCGACCTCTTGCCAGATTGATTTGAAATACGTGATCGACTCTTCGTCGAGCCGAATGGTGATCTGCTTGTGAGTTGCGAAGCGCATGGGTTCTTCCTCGCCGCAGAAAAATCGTACTCCGTGCCCATGTGGCACCTCTATGGGTAAGACATCGATTCCCTGGGCATTGCCTTGTGCGCCGGAATGATGCGGATGACTCCACCGTCGCTGCTGTAGCAATGGCACACGAGCCAGCTCCGTACTGCTCATTCGTATCGTTTGCTGTTACGGCGCCGCAACGCCGTTGATCCCGGTCGAGCTTTTCCACGGGGGCAAGCACAACGCCGAGGGGCGGCATCTCGCCGAAGACCATTCCCGCCATGGCTTCGTAGTCTCGGGTGAGCGCGTCCTGCATCGCTGGACTTGGCGTCAAGGTGAACGTGCCGGGTGCGGCGGTGTCGAGCCCCAGGTCGATGCTGCCGAAAAACAGCCTCGCATGGCGGGCGCAGTCGATTGCCAGCGCGTGATCCGCATGCCACCCGTGTGCTGGCGCGGCGTGCATTAATTGGTGCACGTCGTAATAGTGGCGAGAGACGCGCTGTCCGCCGTGTCGCAGTTCGCCGCGACGGTCGTGCCACTGCCGTAGGCCATGCAGGATGATGACCTTGTCCCAGAAGGTTCGCTCGGGCTTCACTGTGGTGACGTTGGCCACGACCAGGTCCAGGTCGGGCAGATCCTGCGCAACGTAGGGCGTGACTGCAGCTGCGACATGCGGGTCCAGCGCCGACTTCGCGCTGGACTCGATCTTGACCGCGGAACGGATGTAGTCACTGGTGGTGGCCGTGACGGCCGGGTACCAGAACAGCAGCGTCTGACCATCCTTGTCATCGGCGTCGAGCTCCAGTCTGAAGCCTACTTCGGGAATGATCGACTTGGGCGAGTTGTGTGAACTGCTCGATCAACGGTCCGGCAACGTGGGCCTGGCAGGCCTTGCGAATGACGTCGAGACGCGCGCGGCGCTTCTTCCCGCTCAGGGCACCAGTTCAGTCGCGTTGGCCGTTTGCCCCGGATCATCGCGGAACACCGTGATGTCGATGTCCTCTGAGAAGCGAGGGACCAGGCCGAAAGCCTTCGAGAGCGACGTGCCGCCCTTAAACAGCAACCGGGGGCCGCCGACCGGCAAGCCGTTTTTAACAGCACATCCAGGGTCTAGCAGACCCAGAAGTCCTTTTCGACGTTCTGGACCGCGGTGCCCAGGCGGGCTGCCGTCCCGAGAAACAGGTCGCGCCGCTCGGCGTCGCTGGCCGCGATGATGGCGCGGAACGCCGGGTTCAACGGGTAGTCTCCGCGCGTCCGGCCGAACGGCGGCGAGCAACAGGCGGCTTCACTTCGCCGCGTGACTGCAGTACCGTCACGGCGGTCTGCGCATTCCAAGCGGGGAGCTCGCGGAGCAAACTCTGCATCCATGCGGGCAACACGCTGAAGCCATCGAGCAGGTCCTGGCGGATCGCGGCGCCGTGGGTCGGATCTGCCAGTACTTTGGCCAAACGGCCCAGGATGCGATGGCGGTTGGAGGTGAGGGTGTCCTTCAGCCAGTGCAGCGCCTGCACGACGCGCATGGCGGGGCGTCCGGCCCAGTAGAGGCGGCTGGGTGCGGTCTGCTTGAACTCGATGTTCAGTTTGTCGACCTTAATGGCGCGCCGGCGGGCATCGGTGTGGATGGTGACGCGGGCCGGCACGGCATCGGTCAGGCCGAGGTCGTTGGCGGCGGTCATGCCGTCCACCAGCAGGCGCAACTGGTCGCGGCGGGCGATGGCTTCCAGCACGGCGCGGTAGTCCGGGACGGTGGGGCGCTTCGTCAATCTGTTGAACCTAGGTTGGTCGTACAGACCTCGGTCGATGCGGCGCAGTTCGCCTGCCTGCACCATGCGCTGCAGGGTCTTGTCGATGGCGTCGCGGGTGCCGAGCTGTGCAAAGTCGGTCGGCACCCAGACGTGGCCGGAGCCGGCGGCTTCGATTTGCGCGGAGATGATGGATTTAAGGTCGGACATAGGATTTACGGTGTCCGATAGTTGTATACGTTTTTCGGACTTATGGCAAGATTTCTGTCCGAAAAATGTTGTCTTGTTTCGGACGAGCTTTCTGGGCAGGGGCACAAGCGCTATGCCTGCAGCTTGCCGAACCCTGGGCGTCGAGGGAACGTACGATCGCTGCTGCCGACGTGCGGGCAAGCGCTTTCACCTCTACCCGCGAAACTCCGTTTGAACTCACTCGTGTTGTCCGATCCGAATGCAGCGATGAAGGAATCTGCGCCTCGCTCATTGACACGCCTTGCGTTTGCACTCCTCGCCGTAGCCCTGCCGATCCTCCTCAGCAGGGCGGCGGTGCCCGACAGCGTCTTCTTCAATCAGCTTGCCGCCGTCTTCGGTTGGGGTGCGTGGTTGTTGATGCGCGGCGCCGGCTCCGCCCGAGTCAATACCCAAAAAAAAGCCGCCATGCTCGCCGCGTCGCTCGCGCTGGGGGTGTGCGCCTTCTTCGCAGCGATGCGCATCGGCGTCGGGCAAGGCTCCGCCGCACTGGTCCTGCTCGCCGCGCTGGCGGTCCTGTGGTCCGGCGTGCGCAGCGGCCCGGCCGATGCACGCGCCATCGCCCTGGCCTGGTGGCTGGCCGGCCTGCTTAGCGTGGCGGTCGCGGTGCTGCAGTACTTCGCGCCCGGCCTGGCCGAGGGCTGGCTGGTTGCCGCCAACGCCACGCCCGGCCGCGCGGTGGGCAACCTGCGACAGCCCAACCACCTCGCCACCGCACTGCTCTGCGCAATGGTGATGACGGCGTGGCTGTGGCAGGCCGGCCGGCTGCGGCCGGGCTTGGCGGCGGCGTCGATCGCGGCCCTGGTGTTCGCGGTGGCACTCTCCGCGTCGCGCACCGGTGCGCTGGCGCTGGCGGTGTTGCTGGTCTGGGCGGTGCTCGATCGCAGCCAGCCGCGCGCGCTGCGCTGGACGCTTGCCACGACGCCACTGCTCTATCTCGCCTGCTGGGCTGCGCTGGCCGCCTACGCGCAGGTTCAGGACGCGAGCTTCTTCGCGAGCGAGCGGCTCGATGCGGGCGGCGACATCAGCAGTTCGCGCTTCGCGATCTGGCGCAATGCGCTTGCGCTGATCGCGCAGCAGCCGTGGACGGGGGTGGGTTGGGGCAACTTCAACTTCGCGTGGACCTTCACGCCGTTCCCGGACCGGCCGGTAGCCTTCTTCGACCACACGCACAGTCTTCCGCTGCAGCTCGCGGTGGAGATCGGCGTGCCGGCGACCTTGGCGGTGCTGGGTCTGCTGGGCTGGGCGTTGTGGCGGGCACGTGCCGTCTTGCAGACGCCGACACCGCTTGTCGCGCCTTCGAATGTTGCTGCAGCTCGGACCGCCCCCAGCGCTCCCCCGACCACCATCACTACCGAGGTCGCGGCGGTACGGCGCGGCGCGCCCCCGCTCGTCAGCGACTTTCCCTGCGCACCGCCCTCCATTGCCCGCGCTGCGCTGGCCATGCTGGCGGTGCTGGCGCTGCACAGCCTGCTCGAGTACCCGCTGTGGTACGCCTACTTCCTGCTCCCGGCCGCCTGGACGCTGGGCGCATTTCTGGGCGCTGCACCGGCACGCGCCGATGAGTCCGCCGCAAAGGGGCGCAATACAAGAGCGTCCTCCGCGGCGCTGCGCGGCGCCGGGCTGCTCATGCTGCTGGGCGCCGCCTGGGCCGCCTGGGATCACCGCCGCATCGAAGTGATCTTCGCCCCGCCGGCCGGGGCCGGCACGCTGGAGGCGCGCATCGCCGAGGGTCGGCAGAGCTGGCTGTTCGGCCACCACGCCGACTATGCAGCGGCCACCACACCGCCTTCGGAGCCTTCACTCGCGGCGTTCCGCCGGCCGCTGCACATGCTGGTCGATACGCGCCTGCTCATCGCCTACATCGAAGCGCTGCACACCGCCGGCCGCGACGCCGAAGCGCTCTACGCGGCGCAACGGCTGCGCGAGTTCCGGCGCCCGGATGCGCAGGTTTATTTCAAGGCCTGCACGCCGGACAACGCGGCGCCGCCGTTTCAGTGCGAGACGAAGCCCGTGGCGCTCACGTGGCGCGAGTTGAAGCCTTGAGCGGCGAAACGGGCAATTGGGGACTTGCCCGCAGCGAAGCGGGCGATCCGACGAACAGCGTCTCTTGCGTCCCAGACGAGTGCTTGCGCGTCAGGCTGCATACAAGCGCAGGCGCTCGGACTCGATACGAGCGCGCCGGTACGGGTTCGTCAAGCTGGCGTCGGTCACCAGATCCACGGGCCGCTGGAACAGCGACTCCAGTCCTGCCTTGAGCTCGAAGTAGGCGTCGGCGTAGCGCGGTGGCGACGTGGGAGCGAGCGTTACCAAAAAGTCGATATCGCTTCGCTCGGCATTGAAATCTGCGGGGGCTGCCGAGCCGAACAGGTCGAGCTGCTGCACTCCGAGTCGATGACACAGTCGTTCCAGCTCCGGCAAACGAGATTGGATCAGCGCGTTCATGTCCTGCATTCTGGCCCGGGAGTTCAGGCAGGGCGTTCCGCAGAGCCGGCATCCCTCGCCAGAAACGAGCCCGATTTCCCCCCGTGCTTCTCAATCAGGCGCACCCCATCGATCACCATGCCGCGGTCCACCGCCTTGCACATGTCGTAGATGGTCAGCAGGCCGATCTGCACGGCGGTCAGCGCCTCCATTTCCACACCGGTCGGGCCCAGCGTCTCGGCGGTCACGCGGCACACGATGCGCGGCTGCGTAGAGTCGATCTCGAACTCGGCCGCCACGCGGGTGAGCGGCAGCGGGTGGCACAGCGGAATCAGCTCCGAGGTTCGCTTGGCCGCCTGGATCGCGGCGATGCGGGCGATGCCGATCACATCGCCCTTCTTCGCGTTGCCCTGGGCGATCAGTTCGAGCGTGGCCGGCAGCATCCGGATTGAGCCTTCGGCAACGGCGATGCGATGCGTGACGGCCTTGGCCGACACGTCGACCATGTGGGCCTGGCCATGGGCGTCGAAGTGGGTGAAGGCAGCGGGTGCGACGGCGGGGTCGGAAGTGGTGCTCATGGGTCGGCAACAAGGCGAAACACTGCTGCGGCATCATAGGCGCCCAACGCGCGCGGCCGCGTGAACCGAACGCCGTATCGGCGGTCACACAGCCTCGCGCCGGCCTGTATGCCCGCCTCCGGTCGCTGCCCCGCCTCGATGGAAAACACACCGCCCCCCACCGCTTCCGCGCCATCTTCGCGCCGCTCGAAGTTTTCTGCTCGCTTGCGTGCGGTTTTGCGGCCGGCGCGCGGCAGCGAGGGGGTCGGCCATGCGCCCTTCGATGGGCTCTAGTCTTCGCCGCAAACAACGCGCAGGGCCGCTCGGCCTGGCGCTCGCGTTGCTGCTCACCAGCGCCGGCCCCGCCCCTGTGTTCGTGCCGGCCGCCCACGCGCAAGTGCCGGGCGACAACCGCAACGCACTGCCTTCGCTCGGCGACAGCGTCTCGGCCGACGTTTCGGTCTCTGCCGAACGGCGCCTGGGCGACCGGATCATGCGCGACATCCGGCGCGATCCGCTGTACCTCGACGACCCGGTGCTGCTCGACTACCTGCAGGAAATGTGGGCCGGTCTGATCGACGCCTCCGGCGCGCGCGGCAACTTGCCGGCGGAGCTGAAGGAGCGTTTCGCGTGGGAGCTGTTCCTGGTGCGTGACCGCACCGTCAACGCGTTTGCGCTGCCGGGCGGCTATGTCGGCGTGCACCTGGGCCTGATCGCGATGACGGTCGCACCTGCCGAGCTGGCCTCGGTTTTGGCGCACGAGCTTTCGCACGTGACACAGCGGCACATCGCGCGCAGCTTCGGGGCCGGCAAGCAGGCGACGCTGGTCGGGCTGGCGGGCCTCATATTGGGTGTGCTGGCGGCCAGCCGCAGCCCGGAGGCCGCCAACGCGTTGATCACCGGCGGGCAGGCGGTTTCGGCGCAAGGCCAGCTCAACTTCTCGCGCGACATGGAGCGCGAGGCCGACCGCGTCGGCTTCAACGTGCTCACCGGCGCCGGCTATGCGCCGGGCGGCATGGCGTCCATGTTCGAAAAACTCGCGCAGGCCTCGCGCCTGAACGACAGCCAGAACTTTCCGTACCTGCGCACCCACCCGCTCGGCAGCGAGCGCATCGGCGAGGCGCGTTCGCGGCTGGGCGTGGAAGCCGGCGCGCCGGTGCCGCGCCCGATGCTGTATGCGCTCATGCAGGCACGGGCGCGCGTGCTGATGGACACGCGCGAAGCGGCGCTTCAACGCGTGCAGGAGTTCGGCAGCGCGCGTGCGGTGAGCGACGCGGCCACACCGGCCGACAAGCTCGGGGCGCTGTACAGCGGCGCACTCGCCTCGATCCTGCGCCGCGACTTCGGCCGCGCCGAGACGGCGTTGGCGCAGGCGCGGCTGTTGGTTGCCGACGAGCCGGCCGCCGCGCGAGTGCTGGATCTGCTGGGCTTGCAGAACCTCATCGCGCGCGGTGATGCGGCCGGTGCCACTGCAGCGCTCGAGGCGCTGCGGCGCTTGCCCGGCGCGGACGAGTCGCGAGCGCTGATGCTGGCACAGGCTCAGGCCGCCTT
>NZ_JACDCW010000019.1 GCF_013817345.1 Methylibium sp. | reverse complement strand
TCGCAAACGACGCCCGCCCGCCGCCGTGGACAACTCTCCACCGATATCAAACCCGCAGGGCTCCACTTATCGAAGCCGATTCGGTGTTCGAACAACCGGAGCCACCTCTAAGGGTAGCCCGCGCTGGACGATCGTTACCGAACCCGACGCACGGAGCAAGCCCAATGTGCTCAAGCACGAGGGTCAGGCCGATTTTTCCTGGTGCGCCAAGAACGGAACCGATCTCGCCGATGGCTTCGTCGAGGTGAAGTTCAAGGCCGTCTCCGGCAAGCAAGATCAGGCAGGCGGTATCGTCTGGCGGTGGAAGGACGGCGACAACTACTACGTCGCCCGCGCCAACGCCCTCGAGAACAACGTCTCGCTGTATTACACGGAGCGCGGCAAGCGCAAGACGCTGAAGTACGTTGATGCGCCGGTGGCCCTCGGCGCCTGGCACTCCTTGCGCGTTAACTTCGAGGGCAACCACATCGTGGTGCTGCTCAACGGCAAGCCCTATATCGAGCTCGACGACAAGCACATCAGCGGGCCCGGCGCCGTGGGCGTCTGGACCAAGGCCGATAGCAACACCTCCTTCGACGACTTCACGCACGGCGCGAGAAGTCGCTGAGGCGAGGCAGAGCACAACAACAGCGCTCGCTCCCAAGGCTCGTCAGAGCCGGGGGCCGGGCGCGCAAGACAGGCTGGCGGAGGGAGAAGCAAACCGCCTCGCGGCGGATCGATCCTCACCCTTCAAGGAGCATTTCATGTTGCGCTCAACCTGCATCGCGGCAGCCTTCGCCGTGCTGACCCTTGCACCCATCCACGCCGCTAACGCCGCGCCAGCGCTCGATACCAAGAGCATCGAATCCATCACAGGCCTCGAGGGCAGCTTCGACAAGACCGAACAGGTCTTCAAGCTGAGCAAGCCGCGCGATGACGTCAAGGTCGTGGTGGACGGCTGGACCCTCCCCAGCTTCATGGGCACCGGCTCCTGGGCGGCCTTCAAGAGTGCGGGCGACGGCGTCATGTTGATGGGCGACACGGTGCTGTTCGAGGACGAGGTCAACGCGGCGATGAGCGCGGCGCTGAAGTCGGGTCTGGAAGTGACCGCCTTGCACAACCACTTCTTCTTCGACGAGCCGAAGGTTTACTTCATGCACATCGCCGGCATGGGCGACACCGAGGAACTGGCCAAGGGCGTGAGGGCGGTGTACGACGCCGTGGATCGCGTCCGCGCCAAGGAGCCAAAGCCGCAGGCCGCGTTCGGTGGCCAGATCCCGGCCAAGAGCAGCATCACGCCGGGGCCTATCGAAACACTGCTCGGCGAGAAGGCGCAGACCAAGGACGGCATGGCCAAGATCGTCATCGGTCGCACCGCCGAGATGCACGGTGTCACGATGGGCAAGGCCATGGGCGTCAATACCTGGGCGGCGTTCGCCGGCAGCGACGAGCAGGCAGTGGTGGACGGCGACTTTGCCATGCACGAGGACGAGCTGCAGCCGGTCCTCAAGGCCATGCGCGCCGGCGGCATCAACATCGTGGCGATCCACCATCACATGACCCATGAGAAGCCGCGCTACATCTTCCTGCACTACTGGGGCAAGGGCCCGGCGCTCGAACTCGCCAAGACGGTCAGGGCAGCCCTCGACGCGCAAGCGGCGAGCAAGTAGGGCCCGGCCCACAAGAGCCGGCTTCCTGCCCCGGCATGTGAGCAATGCGACATGACGGCGGCCGCATCAGTGCGCCAGCGGGCCGCAAGACTGCTGGTGCCGCCCGGGGCGGAGGGCGCCGTCCCGCTGCTCGCTGCCCGTGGGCTGCGGGCCTTTGCCGACGGCTACATGGCCGTGCTGCTGCCGGCCTACCTGCTCGCGCTCGGGCGGGGAACGGTCCAGGTGGGCATCTTGGCCACCGCCACGATGCTTGGTTCCGCTGCGGCTACGGCGGCCGTCGGAGCTTGGGGACATCGGGTGCCTTCGAGCCGCCTGCTTCGCGCCGCAGCCTTGCTGATGGTTGCCACCGGTTTGGGATTTGCCGGCTTCTCGTCGTTCTGGCCGCTCCTGTTGGTTGCACTCGTGGGCACCCTCAACCCCAGCGCTGGAGACGTCAGCGTGTTCCTGCCGCTCGAACATGCACGCCTGGCCGACTCCGCCAGCGGGCACGAACGAACGGAACTCTTCGCCCGCTACAGCTTTGTCGGCGCTCTATGCGCAGCGCTAGGAGCACTGGCTGCTGCAGTGCCGGATTGGCTGGTGAGCCAAGCCAAGGTGTCCCAGGTCGACGCGCTGCGCGCTATGTTCCTGCTTTACGCGATGGTGGGCATCGCTGTCTGGTGCATCTATCGGCGCTTCAGCAGCGGGACTGGCGGGCCTGCTGCAGCCCCGACGGCGCCGCTTGGGCCTTCCCGGCGCGTCGTCGTACGCCTCGCTGCCTTGTTCAGCCTCGATGCCTTTGCCGGCGGCCTGGTCGTCAATGCGCTGTTGTCGCTGTGGCTGCTGCAACGCTTCGGGCTGTCGCTGTCGCAGGCGGGCGTCTTCTTCTTCTGGGCGGGGCTGTTGAGCGCTGTCTCACAGCTGGCCGCACCGCTGGTTGCGCGACGAATCGGACTCCTCAACACGATGGTCTTCACGCATATCCCGGCCAACGTATGCCTGATCCTCGCGGCGCTCGCCCCCACTTTGCCCGTCGCGCTTGCGCTGCTGTTCGTCCGCAGCGCCTTGTCGCAGATGGACGTGCCGACCCGCAGCGCCTATGTGATGGCCGTCGTGACCCCAGCGGAGCGGCCAGCGGCTGCGAGTTTCACCGCCGTTCCGCGCAGCCTGGCAGGCGCGTTGAGCCCGACCCTGAGCGGCATCCTGTTCGCGACCGGATGGTTCGCCCTGCCGCTCGTGGCGTGCGGGCTGCTGAAGATCGGCTACGACATTGCGCTTTGGCGAGGCCTGCGCCGCGAGCGCCTCAAAGGTGTATGAGACCGACTAGGGCAACCGGTCACCCTGCACCAACTCCTGGCCGCGAGCCTCTCACGTCGGTCGGCTCGTCGGCATCTACGACTTCACCGGGGTGGAGCACAGTTACCCACGGGCACGCTTTCCGACAGCATCGGAGGCCACGGGCTCAATGCTTGAGCAGGTGCCGAAGTGCTTCGGCGCCGGCTCGGCAGAGCGACTGCCGGTACGAGGCCGCGCGAACTGGCATCCGCGATGCGGGCCACATGCTGAGGTGCCGGGCCTCGCCCATTACGCTCTTGATCGGTACATCACCGCTTGGCGGCACGGCTCGGCGAGGTCGCAAGCCGAAAAATCTGCCGAAGACCGCGAGTGCTCACGCCGCCTGTCGGGAGGCGAGTGAGCGACCCTCGGTCCTTGTCAAGTGCTAGAAAAGCCTTGCGGCCGCCCCTTACTTCTTCATCGATTTCTCAGTCATGCCGTCTTTCTTCTTCATCATGTCGGCGCACATGGCGTCCTTCTTCATCATCATGGCGTCACCTTTCTTCGCGTCCTTCGACATCGCCATATGATCCTTGCACTGCTGCATGGTCATCTCCTTTGCCATACCGTCCTTGGCCATGGCGGCGTCCTTCTTGGCCGCGTCCTGAGCGACGGCGCCACCGGTTGCCAGCGCCATACAGGCGCACATCAAGCTTGTTGCAATCGTCTTCATTCGGATAGCTCCTGGTTGGTTACTGTGCGGATGCGTCGTTGCGCAATTCCATGCGCTAACAGCAAACGGGCGGCCCGCCCTTCGCTTCAAAGTAAAAAAAGCGCGAAGGGTCCATACCATGCCAGCTCCGTTCCTTCAGGAGCCGCTGGACGCCGCTCCGGGTGCTGCAGTAGCACTACGATGACTGCATCGCTACAGTCCGACGCATCCAATCGGTCCTTCCCGTCCCCTGCGTTTTGGAAAGCAGGAGCTGGGTGCAGGATCCGGGACTGTCCCCTACGCTAGGTGTGAAGCTTCAATACGTTGTATCGGGTGTTCACCCGGACTGAGCCTGGGAGACTGGAAGTCGCCAAACACCCAGCCCTCCAGGACATCAGCCGAATGAACACGCACATGCATGCCCGATTGACCTATGCCCGGAGAGTGGAGATGCTCCGCGGCATCAGCGCAACGCCAATTCCCGCCTTGAGGACACGCGCCATGGCGTCGAAGTTGCTCACGCGCACTCGGTGCTGCGGGACGCGCCCGCTTCTGGCGACCTGTTGTGCCAAGAATCGGCTGAGCCCGCTAGGCAGACAGCCCCACGAATGGCCGATACAGCAGTTGTGCGGACCGGAGCGCACCCGATCGCCGGCGCGGGTGCGTTACCGGCAGTGCCACGAGCCCATCTTCGATCCAGGGTTGCGCGAGCAAGCCCGCTGTGTCCGCATGTCGACCACGATTCCCACGCCAGCGACACCACGCCGCAGCGCCTCGAGAACGGCATCGCTGGTCAGTTCCTGCAGTCCGAGGGGCCGCGCTAGCCGCCGCCAATGACAAGCTCATCGCCTGGGCCCGGCAGTGACGGTGCCGTGCTCCATGACGGCGGCAAACAACTGCAGATCAAACGCCGTCGAGGAGGTGGTTCAGCGCCCGGCGTGTGGTGAATATGAGGCTTCCTTCGTCAGCGCCGAAGGATATGCGGATCACTTCCAGATGGACGCATGCCCAGGTCGCTGTGAAGATGCCGCTATGGATGCACTGCACGCGTTGGGGGTGGGAGCCGTGTTTCTGCTGGCTGGCGGCGTCAAGGGCGTCACCGGGATGGGACTGCCGACGGTGGCCGTCAGCCTTCTGGGCCTCTGGATGGCGCCAGCGCAGGCGGCGGCCCTGTTGGTTGCACCGTCGCTGGCGACCAACGTCGCACAATGCCGAGGCTCGCACTGGCGGCGGCTGCTGGGCATGCTGTGGCCCGCTTGGCTGACGTTGGCCCTCGTCACGGTCTGGGCTCCCGAGGTCAGCACGGAACCATCGCCCATCGATGCTCACCGGCTTTTGGGCTCGGTCCTCGTCATTTACGGCGTGTGGGGACTGTGGCGCCCGACGCTCCCGGATCTGTCGCGGCAGGCGGCATGGATCGGCGCCATAGCCGGCGCAGCAACCGGCTTCGTGACGGCCGCAACGAGCGTGTTCGTGATCCCGCTGGTGGCGTACCTCCAGGCCTTGCGCTTGGACAAGGATGAGATGGTGCAGGCGCTCGGGTTGTCGTTCACGGTGGCCACCCTTGCGCTGGCCGCACGGCTGCAGGCGTCCACTGGGCTGGTGCTGCTGTCTGCACAATCGGTCTTGGCACTTGCCGCGGCGTTCATGGGCTTATGGCTGGGTTTGGCGGTACGGAACCGCATCAGTGGGCCAGCGTTTCAGCGCTTGCTGTTCCTCGTTTTCGTCGGACTCGGAGCAGCCAATCTGCTGAGAGGTTCATGATCCTTGCAACAGGCGAGCGATCAATCTTGCGCAGGCAATGCAGAGGAGCGCAAGGATTCGCTCAAGAACTTGAATCGCTTCATGTCCGGCTTGGCAACTGCGGTCACCCGGCCGCCGAACTTGAGCGGCCGCTTCATCCACTGGCCGAGCCGACGTTCGATCTCGCTTATCCGCTTGTCCAGTTCGGTCAGCCCGCTCCACTGATCGCGCAGCGTGTCGATCAGCACCGCTGGCAGTCGGTCGATCAACCTTGCGATCACCACCGGGAAAGCTTCGTTCAACGCAGCGCGACCCATGCTCATCACTTCGCCGTACTCCGTCAACAGCCCTCGGAGATTGTTGCTCTGGGCGACCCTGTACTTCACGAGCTGCTGCCGCATCCGATGAGATGCAGTGCCAGCAGCCCAGGCCAATTGATCATTGGGACTTCTTGCGGGGGTCGTCGTCGGGGTTCACGTAAACGATGCTCCAAGGTCCAGGGCCGTGCAGTTGCACGATCGTTTCTTCCTTCGTCATCGCGAAGTGCGGCGTATTCGGCTCCATGATCATCATGTCGCCAGGGCGCAGGACCATCGTCGCATTTTCGGCATCGAGCTTGTCGCCCATGCCCATGTAGAAGGCGCCTGTCAGCCCGGTGACGCGCTCGAAGTGCGGATGAATGTGTGCTGGCAACCTGTAGTTCGCCGGAAACTTGATGCGCGCGGTGACGGGCACCGCCTCGCCCAGCGGCCCTTCGATGACCGCGAGCTTGGCGCCCGGCGGCAACGACGGGAGGTCCGTCCATTTCAAATCCTCGGCGGAAATCATCCGGTGCGAGTTGTCCGACCATGCCATGCCACTGAATGCCGTGACCAGCGCTGCCATGGTGATGCTGCGGGTGATGGATGCGGTTTTCATTGTCGTTTCCTGTCGTGAAGAGGGACCAGCGAGTGCCCGGCTCGGGGCCGGTCCCTCGACGGCGCCCTGCGGGATGTGAAGACAAGTTGCTGTTTTGGCGAACGTAGTCGGAAGGCGAACTCACTCGGTAGGCCGAATGTTCTGGTTGACGTGGAACAGGTTCTCCGGGTCGTAGCGACGCTTGACCTCGGCGAGCCGTGCGTAGTTGTCGCGGTAAGTCGCCTGCACGCGTTCCTGGCCTTCGTCCATCATGAAATTGACGTAGGTGCCGCCGGCGCCGTAGCCATGCATGGCGTCGTGGTAGCGGCGCGTCCAGTCGGTGATCAGCGTCTTTTTATCGGGATCAGGATCGACGCCGACAATCACCTCGGCCCACTTCGAGGTGCGGTAGCTGAACGCGGTGTCGTGGCAGCCGGTATCGTGCACCGCGCCGTCAATCGGGTACAGGTGCATCGTCGACAACGCCGTCGGCACGCGGCCGTGCGCAACGTGCTGCTCGATGGCCGCGTCGGACAACCCGTCGATGAAGTCGGCGCGCCAGTACCACTGGTGTCCAGTGCAGTAAAGCGGATCGAAGAAGCTCTGCAGCGCCGGATAAGGCATCGCGCCCACCGCATGGTGTGCGGGCGGGCCAAAGGCGCGCACTGGCGCGAACACCTCGTCGGCTGAATCCGCCGGGCCGGACCAGCGCCACACCACGCCGCACATGATCGTTTCGTGCAAGGCGTCGGGAAACAGCGGGATCGGCGGAATCTTCAGGAAGGTGAAGAAGCCGTTCAATTCGCGGGGTGCGTTCGCAATGAAGTCGCGATACCAGCGCAGCACCTCGGCCGCGCGTTCGTAGGGCCACACCGTCGGTCCGGCAATGACCTCGTCCACAGGGAGCAGCCGGAACTCAAAGGAAGTGACGACGCCGAAGTTGCCCCCGCCGCCGCGGATCGCCCAATACAGATCGGGGTGCGCTTGCGGGCCGACGCTGACGAAGCTGCCATCGGCGAGCACCAGGTCGGCGCCGAGCAGGTTGTCGATGGTCAGGCCGCAGCGGCGCGACAGGTGGCCGATGCCGCCGCCCAACGTGAGTCCGCCGACGCCGGTGATGGAGATGATGCCGCTGGGGCAGGCCAAGCCGAATGCGTGCGTCGCGTGATCGATATCGCCCCAGGTGCAGCCGCCTTGCGCATGCACCGTGCGGGTCTGCGGGTCCGCGCGGATGCCCTTCATGCGCGACAGGTCGATGACCAGCCCGTTGTCGCAAGTGCTCAAGCCGCCCCCGTTGTGACCGCCGCAGCGCACTGCGAGCATGAGCCGCCGTTCGCGCGGGAAATCGACGGCGACCATGACGTCGGCCACGTCCACGCAGCGGGCAATGGCTCTCGGGTAGCGATCGATCATGGCATTGAAGACCTTGCGCGCGGCTTCGTAGTCGGCGTCGTCAGGCTCGATCAGCTGGCCGCGCAAACGACTGCGCAAGCCATCGAAAGCGGACGTGTCTGTCATGTCGCCCTCCTTGTGCCGACCGGCTCTGTCCCGCTGCGCCGGTGGGCCGGCTCGCCCGTGACGCTGCTGGCACCATCAATTTATTCGCCGCAAGCGGCCGGCGCATCAACAGCACAGACCATTTCGCGCACCAGAAAAAATGTTCAGAATTGACCAGTGGTAGCCCGGCCGCCGCCCGGGACAATCGTGGACCGCCGCGCCGGGAGAGTCAATATGCCGCTGTTTGTCATCGAACGCCATTTCGCGGAGCAGCTCGACGTCACCCGCGAAGGCGCCGCCGAAGTCCGGCTCGTCAACGACGCGGTTGGCGTGCACTGGTTGTTTTCCTTCCTCTCGCTGGACGAGAAGAAAACGTTCTGCCTCTACGAGGCGATCCGCGAGGCCGCGTGGCGCGCCAGTTTGCCCGCCGACGTCATCACCGAGGTCACGGAACTGCGCCCCGAGGCCTTCGCCTGAGGTGCGGTGTTCAGCGCCGCTCGAGCAGGCGGTGCCGCGCCGCGAAGGCTGCCGCGTCCGTGCGGTTTGCCGCTCCGATCTTGGCGAGGATGCTGTGGACGTGGTTGGCGACCGTGTTGGCGCTGTGGAACACCATTCGCAACACTTGCAGCTCGCGCGCGGTGAGCCCGACCGGAGGGGCGTCCCCGGCCCCCGCCGGTTGCTGCAGCCCCCGCACGCGCTGCGCCAGCGTGAGCATGCCGAGTTGTTGACGCAGGGCCAGCGCGTCTCCCAGCAGCGCGGCGGCAAGCGCCGCGCGTCCACTTCCTTCCGCGCAGCGGCACCGGGCTCCCGATGCAAGACGCGGGTGGCGCGGTTGGGATTCTTCTGCCACTGGATAGATAGCGGCACCCTTCGGACAGATTTTTCGCTGACGGGGCTGCGCGGGTCGCCCTCGATGTTGACGATCTCGCCCTTGACGGCGTGTACCAGCGTCGCGCACCCCACCGAGCAATATGGGCAGACGCTCGGCGTCGCACGGCGCTGGAATGCGCAATTGCTGCGCTCGGGCTCGTTGCAGTGTTGTTCATGACTTACCCTTTCGCTCGCGCCGCTAAAGTGACGCATTGGATATGTCGTGGGCAATTTAAGTGCCCACTCTTGCAATCCTCGCCAACGCGCGCAGTCGCGGGTTGGCGTTCAACTTACGGCCCCGTACTCAGGCTGCGCAGGAACGCCACCATGTCGCGCGTTGCGCGGCGTCGGAGAGATAGAACGGATGCGGCACCGTGCTGCCTCGGCTCGGGTTCAGCAGGTTGTCGAGCTCGGGTACCGAGTTGTCGTGCAGGAAGCTCGGCTTGCGCGCCAGGTAGAGCAGCAAGGGCATCGCCAAGCCGCGCACTTCGCCGCGCAGGCTCGCGTTCACGACCGCTATTTGTCGTCGAAGATGCTCGCCACCGTGTTCAGGATCGGGTTTAGCAACGGGTCGCGCTGGGCCAGCAAGACCACCGGGGTGTCGCCGAGGAATACGCCCTTCATCAGTGCGGTGAAGGAGGGATCCGGCCTGCCTTGGTCGACGTTGGGGCAGGCTACGACTTGAAACTCCCGGCGATCTGTTCGCGCGCACCCGGCATGGGCTCGACCCGGTCGCCGACCTGGATCGCCCCGCCTTCGACGATACGCGCCGTGATCCCGCCCAAGCCGCGCACCGCGTTGTAGCCGCCGGCTCCCAAGGTCGCTTCCAAGCGGGAGCATGGATGGCACTCTCCGGAAGTCTCGAGGCAGACGGCGCCGATCCGGAACCGCCTGCCCTTCAGCGCCAGAAGGTTGATGCCCTTGACCACGATGTTCCGGCGCAGCTCGTGGGGACGGACGATTTCCCGTCCCAGGTGACTGGCGATGGTCACGAGACTCTCCGCTTGGATCAGCGTCACCTGCCGGGCTCCGTCGAGACTGCGGTACAGATCGCCGACCACTCCCTTGCCGGCTTCGAGGTCAGCAGCCATCTCGGCCCGCATTTCGGCCTGGCGCGCCGGCCGGGTGCCGATCCAGACCACCGCTCCGGGGCGAACGGGCGTCTCGATCAATTTCGCAAGCGACGAAGCTGGATGGAACGGCATGACATCTCGTGGTTGGGGCCATCACGGCGTGGATCATCGCTTGCCGTGAACTTCGCTAAGCTGTTTTGTGTCGAATGGCGATGTGGAGAATAGAAATGCCCCCTTATCAAAAGACTGCCGAGGCCGTTTCGCGCCTGACACCGGAACAGTATCGCGTCACCCAGAAAAGCGGTACCGAGCCCCCCGGAACCGGCGAGTACCTTGCCAACGAAGAGCCCGGAATCTACGTCGACATCGTGTCGGGGGAGCCGCTGTTCGGCTCGGCCGACAAGTTCGAGTCGGGCTGCGGCTGGCCGAGCTTCACTAAGCCGATCGAACCCACGACCGTCAACGAGCTGAAAGACTCCGCGCACGGCATGACCCGCACCGAAGTGCGATCGACCTGCGCCGACAGTCACCTGGGACACGTCTTTCCCGACGGGCCGGCGGACCGCGGCGGCCTGCGCTATTGCATCAACTCGGCCTCGCTGCGCTTCGTTCATCGCGACGACATGCAAGCCGAAGGCTATGGCGCTTACATCGACCAGATGGAACACAGCAAATGAACGAAGAACGTGCCGTCCTCGCCGGTGGCTGCTTCTGGGGCATGCAAGAACTCATTCGCAAGGTCGACGGCGTCTTGTCTACTCGCGTCGGCTACTCGGGCGGTGACGTTGCGAACGCGACCTACCGCCGCCACGGAACCCACGCCGAAGCGATCGAGATCGTCTTCGATCCGTCTCGGCTGAGCTTCCGCAAGCTGCTGGAGTTTTTTTTCCAGGTGCACGACCCGACAACGGAAAATCGCCAGGGCAACGACAGGGGGCTCAGCTATCGATCGGCTGTCTTCTTCACCAGCGACGAGCAGAAAAGAGTCGCCGAAGACACGATCGCCGATGCGCAGGCATCAGGGCTGTGGCCCGGACGCGTGGTGACCGAAGTGGCACCGGCAGGCTCGTTCTGGGAGGCCGAACCGGAACACCAGGACTATCTGCAGCGCAAGCCGAACGGCTACACCTGCCATTTCGTGCGGCGCGACTGGAAGCTGCCGGCCCCCAGCCCGACGAGCCTGCCCGCCGACGCGGCCGAGGTATAGGTCGTTCAAAGGCTTTTTTTCGATGGGCTAGGGTGGCTGGGCTCGTCGGTCGAGTCTTGGATTGCGGTGTTTGAGGCTGAAGCGGACTGCTGAGCGCCGGAGAACCCGGCCTTCGAGCTGACGATCCGGCCGCTTCGCCCGATTCGGAAGACCCCCGACGCAGCCGTTCCCGGCCTTAGTGCCGGCCGCTCGAACGGAATGCGTCTGATATCGCTCGGGCCGCTCGCACGGTACTGCTCACGCGCTGGCGCCCAGGGTCGTGCACGGGCCTGCAGCCCCAAGTGCGTGAGAATTTTCTCGATGACCGATGCCTCCACGATGCCGGCGATGATCTTCAGCACACCGCGCCACAGTTCGGGCGTGCTCGAGGTCGAGTTTGAAGACGCGTTTGAGTAGCCGCGCTCAACTCAGCCCGGGCGGGGATGCACACAGTTCGGCGTGCACTCGGCGGGTTGGGCTGCCTTTGGCGTTCGGTGCTTGTTTAGACCTTCAGGGTCGGCAGTACCGGTTGGGGGGCCGGCGAGAGCAGCCCTTGGCCTGATGGACCGGTGCTGGTCGGCGCCCCTCGTGCCGCCGTGCGTCAGCAGTCCACCGCATACCGGCCCTTCGCGAGACGGGCGCGCCGCCGAGGCTATGGCCGGTATACGACCTTGACCGTGAGCTCGGGGCTCCGGCGCGACAGACGGCAATCGCTGCATTGCCGTCGTCCACATGCCCAGGTGGAGAAGCAGCAACGGGTCAATCAGGCTCAACGCCAACATCGTGCACGGCTGACGCGCGTCTCGCTCAGCGCCCGCCACCGCTAGGCCTGCCATGCTGGCGCCTGTGGACGCAGTTCCTGCCCGCCGAAAAACAATCAGACCGTGCCCGTGCAATCCGAAGACATCCTTGTGATCGGCGCCGGCCCCGCGGGGCTGGCCACCTCGGCCTGCCTGCGCCACGAAGGGCTGGCGCACGTGGTGCTGGAGCGCGAGCTCACGATCGGCTCGGCCTGGCACCGGCACTACGACCGGCTGAACCTGCACACCACCAAGACCTACTCCGGCCTGCCCATGACGCCCTGGCCGAAGGCGACGCCGCGGTACCCGTCGCGCGAACAGGTGGTGCAGTACCTTCAGGCCTACGCCACGGAACACCAAGTTGCGCCTCGCCTGGGCATCACCGTGCAGGCGGTAAAGCGCGCCGGCGACCGCTTCAGGGTCGAAACGAGTGCCGGCGCGATGATGCCGCGCATCGTCGTCGTGGCCACGGGTTACAACGGCGTGCCGAAGCGTCTTTCGATGCCCGGGCTGGAGCGCTTTCGCGGCACTGCGATCCATGCCAGCGCCTACAAAAACGCCGCGCCTTACCGGGGCCGGCGCATGCTGGTGGTCGGTTGCGGCAACTCGGGCGCCGAGATAGCGCTCGACCTGGCCGAGCAGGGCGTGGACGTTGCGATGGTGGTGCGCGGCCCGGTGCACGTGGTACCGCGCGACATTTTCGGGCGACCCACGCAGCACACCAGCGTCCTGCTCTCGCACCTGCCGCTCGCGCTGCGCGATGCCATCGCCACCGCCACCATGGGCCTGGTGGTGGGCGATCTGTCGCGCTGGGGCATCGTGCGCCCGGCGCTAGGGCCCAACCGCATGATCGAGGAGTCCGGGCGCATCCCCATGCTCGACCTGGGCACCATCGCCATGGTCAAGCAAGGAAGAATCCGCGTGCTGCCGGCGGTGCAGGAGATCCTTCCCGATGCCGTGCGCTTTGCCGACGGTGCCCTGCACCCGTTCGAGGCCATCGTCTTCGCCACCGGCTACACACCAGGCCTTGGCCACGTGATCGAAGGCTTCGAGGCGATCGCCGATGCACGCGGCAGGCCGCACCGCTTCGGCGAGGAGACTGCGATCGCCGGGTTGTACTTCGTCGGTTTCAGGAATCCGCCGACCGGTGCGCTGCGCGAGATCGGGCTTGAAGCGCCACGTGTGGCAAGGGCGATTCGTGACGCCGCGGAAGGTCATACGGAGGCGCGCGCTTCATCGGTCTGAGTGCTCGGCGTCGGCCGGCCGCAAGGGCGGGTCGATGCAATCGACAGAAACTTCCAAGCTGTTGTCAATTGACAAACATCTGCCAGGCAAAGCGCCGTCAACGCAAGCACGATTTCAGCCCAACTCGATGGTCTCCCTCAGCAAACCTGCCGGCTCGGCACTCGGGCCAACGCAGATCTCGATCTCACCCGCCTCGAACAGCGGCTGCAGATCCGGCCCTAAATAGCGCAGCTCGCTCGCCGGCAGTTCCAGCTTCACCGAGCCGGCCTCGCCCGGCCTCAATCGCAGCTTCGCGTAGCCCTTGAGCTCCAGCAGCGGTCGGGTCACGCGGCTCACCTTGGCGCGAACGAACAGGAAGACGGTCTCTTCGGCCTCGCGCGCGCCCTCGTTGCGCAGCGTGACGCTGATCTTCAGCGTGTCCTGCTCGCACACGCGCCGCGGCTCGACCTGCAGCTCCTCGTAGCGGATGCGGCCGTAGGTCAAGCCGTGGCCGAAGGCGAACAGCGGCGTGTTGTCCACATCCTGGTACTTGCTCGTGTAGTAGTCGGCGGGATTCATCGGCCGGCCGGTGGGGCGCTGGCCGAAGAAGATCGGCACCTGCCCGACGGCGCGCGGCCAGCTCATAGGCGTGCGACCACTCGGCGATGCGCGGCCCGTCAGCACATCGGCGATCGCGTGGCCGGCTTCGGCGCCGAGGAACCACGCCGCCAGCAACGCATCGGCGTGTTCGGCGAGCCAGGGCACGACGAGCGGTCGGCCCGAGAACAGGATCGCGACGACGGGGATGCCGAGCGCATGCGCACGGGCTGTCACTGCCTCTGCCAGAGCCTGCTGCCTGCCGGGAAGCGCGGGCGTGGCGCGGCTCGCCGCCTCGCCGCTCATCGTCGCGCGCTCGCCCAGGCACAGCAGCACGGCGCTGGCGCCGTCGCACAGCGCGACGGCGGCTTCGATGCCGCTGTCGTCGCCGCCGTCGATGGCGACGCCGGGCGCATGGCGGATGTCGGTCTGCGGCAGCGCGACGCGCAGGCCGTCGAGCACGCTGACGGCCGGCTCGTGTTCTCCGGCGCCCCACCACGGGCCTTTCATCTCGGTGCGTGCGTCGGCCAGCGGTCCGACGACGGCGAGCGCTTTCGCCGCCGCCGGCAAGGGCAGCACGTCTCGGTCGTTCCTGCGCTCGTTCTTCAACAGGACAATGGCCCTGCGCGCGACGTCGCGCGCCAGCGCGTGCCGCTCGGCGACCGCCTCCGCGGGCTCCGGGGTCGCGCCGCGGCGGTAGGGGTCGTCGAACAGACCGAGCTGCTCCTTGAGCCGCAACACGCGGCGCACGCACGCATCGATCTCGTCGATCGTCACCCGGCCCTGCTCGAGCGCGACCGGCAGGCCCTTGCGATACGCGTCGGCCATCATGTCGATGTCCACGCCGGCCTTCAGGGCGAGCACCGCGGCATCGACGAGATCGGCGGCGACGCCGTGCTTGATCAGCTCGGCGATCGCGTTGTAGTCGCTGACGATGACGCCGTCGAAGCCCATCTCGCCGCGCAGCCAGTCGCGCAGCAAGGGAACGTGCGCCGTCATCGGCACGCCGTTGAGATCGGTGAAGGCCGGCATCAGCGTCGCGACGCCGGCTTCGATCGCCGCCACAAAACCGGGCAGGTGCACTTCGCGCAGCGTGCGCTCGGAGATGTCCACCGCGGCGTACTCCCGCCCTGCGGTAACCGGGCTGTAAGCAACGAAATGCTTCGCACACGCGGCCAGCGATTCGGCCGACGACAGATCGGTCCCCTGGAAACCGCGCACCTTCGCCCGTGCGATGCGCCCGTTGAGCCAGGGGTCTTCGCCCGGCCCTTCGGCCGTTCGACCCCAACGGGGATCGCGCGACACGTCGAGCATCGGCGCGAAGGTCATCGCCAGGCCGTCGGCCGCGCCTTCGCGCGCGGCCTCGCGCGCTGTGCGCTCCCAGACGGCCTCGTCGAAAATGCCGGCCTCCGCAAGCGGGATCGGAAAGAGCGTGCGATGGCCGTGCACGATGTCCAGCCCGATCAGCAGCGGAATGCCGAGCCGCGACTGCTCGACGGCCAACCGTTGCATCTCGTGCGCGGGCCCCGCACCGACCATGTTCAGCAGATTGCCGATCGTGCCGTCGATGATCGACTGCGTGGAGTCGCCCGCGATCACCGGGCCGGTGACGGTGTAGCCGGAGGCTGTCATCGTCAGCTGGCCCAGCTTCTCGGCGAGCGTCATCCGGGCCATGAGGGTGTCGATGCGATTCACGGGAAACTCCAAGGCAGAACCCAAGGGGATTTCATGATGGCATGCTGCCGATCCGCGATGGGGTGAAGCCCCACGTGCCCCACCGTACACAACGACAGGAGCGCCAGTGTTGCAGTTGCCAACGGATGACAGGGACCCCAAGGCCCTCGCGGCGCTGCCCGACGAGGCCTTGATCGACGCCGTGCAGCGCCAGACCTTCCGCTATTTCTGGGACGGCGCGGACGCCGCCAGCGGCTTGGCGCTCGACCGCCGCACGGTACAAGGCCCGCCCGACGGCAAGGTGGCCATCGGCGGCTCGGGCTTCGGCATCATGGCGTTGATCGTCGCCGTGGAGCGCGGCTGGGTCCCGCGCAAAGCCGCGCTGGAGAGGCTGCGCCAAATGCTCGACACACTGTTTCGCGCGACGCGTTACCACGGCGCCTTTGCGCACTTCATCGACGGCACGAGCGGCGCGACGATTCCCATGAGCCCCCAGGACGACGCGGCCGATCTGGTCGAGACCTCGCTCCTCGTCGTGGGCCTGCTGTGCGCGCGCCAGTACTTCAGCGAGGACACGGCCGAGGCGCGCCGCCTGCGCGCCGACATCGACACGCTGTGGAGCGACGTGGAGTGGGACTGGTTCACCCGTGGCGGACGCGACGTCCTGTACTGGCACTGGAGCCCGAACAACGGCTGGGCGATGAACCACGAAGTGCGCGGCTGGAACGAGTGCCTCATCACCTACCTGCTCGCCGTGGCCGCGCCGCGCCATGCAACCCCGCCCGAGGTCTATCACCGCGGCTTCGCGGCTGGGCAAGGCTTCGTCAACCGCAAGTCGTACCACGGCATCGAACTGCCCTTGGGCATGCCGTACGGCGGCCCGCTGTTCTTCACGCACTACTCGTTCCTGGGCCTCGATCCGCACGGCCTGAAGGATCGCTACGCCGACTACTGGGATCTCAACTGCCGCCACGTGCAGATCAACCGCGCGCACTGCATTGCCAACCCTCATGGCCACCAGGGCTACGGCGAGTCGTGCTGGGGCCTGACCGCCAGCGACGACCCCGACGGCTACCTCGCGCACGCCCCGGACACGGACAACGGCACCCTCTCGCCAACGGCGGCGCTGGCCAGCCTGCCGTACGCGCCTGCCGAGGTGATGAAAGTGCTACGGCATTTACTCAGCGTGCACGGCGAGCGTGTCTGGAAGGACTACGGCTTCGTCGATGCGTTCAGCGAACGGCGCGGCTGGTTCGCGGAGACCTTTCTGGCCATCGACCAGGGCCCCATCGTCGTCATGATGGAGAACCATCGCACGGGCTTGTTGTGGAAGCTCTTCATGAACGTGCCGGAAGTGAAGGCCGGGCTGCGCGCGCTGGACTTCGCGAGCCCGCATCTCGCTTCGCCGGCAACGTGACCCAGCGCGTGAACCAGAGCGTGACGAGCCCGCAGGATCCCGCGTTCGAGCCCTGGCTCGAAAAGCAGTTGCGCCATTCGGCCAGCGCGATGCTCGCCAGCATCTCGCCGGTGGCCATCGTCAAGCATCGACCCGGCTTCGGCCAGACGATGAGGCCGATCGCCGGCGCCATCGTCGCGTCGCCTGTCCTCGGCGACTGGGACCCGGACCCGGACTACTTCTTCCATTGGTTCCGCGACTCCGCCGTCGTCATCGAAGCACTGCACCTGCTCTACGTCGAGCGACGTCTCGGTGACGAAGCCTTGCAGCATCTGCGCGACTTCACTCGCTTCAGCCTGGCCTTGAACCACCTCGACGGCCGCATCGATGCCGCGGCGACCGACCGTCTCACGCGCGTGGCCCCCAAATTCCTGCAGTTCGTGCGCGCCGAAGGCGACCTCACCAGCGCCCATGGCGATGCCGTCGTCATGGAGACGCGCGTGAACCCCGACGGCACGCTCGATGTCTCCCGATGGGCGCGCCCCCAGCACGACGGGCCGCCGCTGCGTGCGTTGGCGCTGCTGCGCTGGGCGGCTGGAGGGCAGCTCGATGCGCCCTTGCTGACGGAGGTCAGCGCCTTGATCCGGTTCGACCTCGACTTCACGCTGCGTCACTGGCGCGAGCCGTCGTACGACATCTGGGAAGAGGAAAGCGGCCACCACTACTACACGCTGCGCGTCTCGGCGGCCGCGCTGGCCGAAGGCGCGGCATGGCTGCAGGGCCTGGGCGATACCGCGGGGGCGCAGCGCTGCGGCGAGGAGTCGCAGGCCGTGCTGAGTTTGCTCGACGACTATTGGGTCGACGGACACGACGCGACGCCCGGCTACTACCGCTCACGCGTGCTGGCGGACGACCGGCCCAGTGCGAAGGCGCTGGACATCGCGGTGATCCTGTCGGCGATCCATAGCATGGGCCCCGAACCGACTCATGCCGAGTTGCATTCAATTGCATCGCTCCCTCTCCCGCCTGGGCGGGAGAGGGAGCAAGTGCAAGCGAAGCCGCATCACACCGTGGCCGATCCGCGCATGCAGGCCACGCTGGCACGACTCGACGCGCTGTTCGACGCGGCCTACCCAATCAACCACGGCCGCGCAGCAAGCCGCGGCTCGGCGATGGGGCGCTATGCCGGCGACGTGTACTTCTCGGGCGGCGCCTACTACTTCTCCACGCTCGGCGCCGCCGAGTTCTGCTTCCGCGTCGCGGCGCTGGGCGGCGCGCCGGGTCGTGATCCTCGCCACTGGTTCGAGCGCGGCGACGCCTACCTCGCTACCGTGCGCGCATACACGCCGGCCAACGGCGATCTGTCGGAGCAGTTCGATCAGCGCAGCGGCGCGCAGACCTCGGCAAAGCACCTGGCCTGGAGCTATGCCGCATTCATTTCATGTGTCTCGGCGCGCCGCATCGCCGCCGCGGCCTTGCGAGCGCCTTGGCGGCGATGAGCGCACTGGCGTCACGCCGGACCGAGCTGGTGGTGAACACCGGCGTCGTCCATCAGGTCGGCGTGTTGCTCGGCGCCTGGCGAGCGTCCACTGTGGCGAAGACGCTGGCCGCGCTGGTGGGCGCCATCGTCGTGGTCATCGCGTTCACGGCTTATGGGCAACTGGAGTTGAACCGCTGGAACCAGCCGTTCTACGACGCGATCTCGCGTCGCGACCTGAACGAGTTCATCTGGCAACTCGGCGTGTTCGCGGTGATCGCGGGCGCCCTGTTGGTTCTGAACGTCGGGCAGCGGTGGTTGGTCGAAACCTTGCAGCTCAAGCTGCGCGAGGCCCTGGTCACCGACCTCGTGGGACTCTGGCTGCAGCCTCGCCGGGCGTTCTGGCTCGCGGGCAGCGGCCCGATGGGCGCCCATCCCGATCAGCGCATGCACGAAGACACGCTGAAACTGTGCGATCTGTCCGCCAGTCTCGGGGTGGGTCTGCTGCAGGCTTTGGTCCTGTTCGGCAGCTTCTCGAGCGTGCTGTGGATCATCTCCAAGGACTTCACCTTGTTCATCGACGGCGAGGACCATGCCCTGCCGGGTTTCATGCTGTGGGCCGCGATCCTCTACGCGGGCGCCGGCTCGCTGATGAGCTATTGGGTCGGCAGGAGCCTGATCCCGCGCAATGCCGAGCGCTACGCACGCGAAGGTGAATTGCGCTTCTCGCTGACCCGCATCAACGAGCATCTCGACGGCATCTCGCTGGCCGGCGGCGAAGCCGACGAGAAGCGCCGGGTGGCGTCGACTCTCGACGATGTCTTGCAAGCCACGTCGCGCGTGGTGCTCGGGCTGACCAACCTCACCTGGGTCACCGCCGGCTTTGGCTGGGTCACGCTCATTGCGCCGATCCTGGTGGCCGCGCCGCTGTACTTCTCGGGGAAGGTGTCGTTCGGCGGCCTGATGATGGCCGCCGCCGCCTTCACGCAGGCGCAGTCGTCGCTGCGCTGGTTCATCGACAACTTCAGCCTCATCGCCGACTGGCGCGCCACGCTGCTGCGCGTCGTCGGCCTGCGTCAGGTGCTGGCGTCCGACCTGGAAGCCGCGCAGCGGGGCAGCCGCATCGCCTACGCCGAGAGCGAACCCGGAACCCTCGCGATCGAAGCGCTCGAGGTGCGCGTCTGGGCCGGCCGCGATCGGCTGGACGCTTCCGATCTGGTCGTGCAAGCCGGTCAGCGCCTGCTGATCCTCGGCGCGCCGGGCACCGAGAAGACCTTGCTGTTCCGGGCGCTCGCGGGCCTGTGGCCCTGGGGCTCCGGCACCGTGCGCCGGCCTCGCGGCGAGACGATCCATTACATGCCACGCGGCACGCCCTACCTGCCCCGCGGCACCCTGGCCGACGTGCTGTGCTACGCGATCGCGTCGCCCAGCTATCCGCGGGAAGCCATGGCGGCGGCGCTGGCGAGCGTGGGCCTACAGCGCCTGGAACCCATGCTGAACGAGACGCGGCGCTGGGAGCGGGAGCTCAGCATCGACGAGCAGCTCTTGCTGGGCTTCGCCCGCGTGGTGCTGCAGAGCCCGCCCTGGCTGGTGATGGACGAGGCCTTCGGCGCCTTCGACGACGACACGCTGGCACGCATCATCGACGTGCTCAACGGCCCACTCGCGCACACCGGCATCGTCCACATCGGCTCGGCCGGAGAGGCGCACGACCGGCTGTTCACGCAGGTGGTGCATCTGGTCAAGGCGCCGGAGCGCCGCCGGGCGAAGCAGTCATGAGCCCCCGCACGGCCGCTCCGAAGGGGGCTCGCACCGCAGTGCGAAGCACGGAGGTTACCCAGTGAGCCATCGCATGCGTCGCGCCCTCCTGCTGGTGCTCGCGCTGCCGGTCTGGGCGTGGGCGCTGGATTTCAGCTTCCAGGCACCGCGCGACCCCGACGATGTCGCTGCGGGGGACGTGATGCGCGATCTGGCGCAGCGCATCGTGCCGGTCTACAAGGATGACGACACCGATGGCTACCTGGCCAACCTGACCGCTCTGCAGATCGTCAGCGGCGACTACGCCGCGGCCTACGACAGCAGCCGCTTGCTGCGCCGCCGCCACGAGGGCAAGCCGTTCGACGCCCTGGCGGAGCGCGCGATCATCGACGGCATCTACGCGCATGCGCGAGCGATCGAAGCGAAGGAGCGCCTCGGCTTCGCCAAGGCCTACACGCGCTCGTTCCAGGAGCTGGTGCCGCCGCTCGACGACGCGCAAGCCGCGGCCGTCATGGAACGGCTCGCCATCCCGCCGCCGGTGTTCCGCGAGCCGCTGCAGCAGGCCTTCGAGCGCTGGCGCGCAAAGGGCAGCCTCCCGCAGGCCGACGCCGTGGCCCTTGTGCGCGCCTGGCTCGCGTATGAATCGCGTCGCAGTTTCAACACGCTGCTGCCCGAGCTGTTCGCGGCGGAGAACCGCCGCCGCTACGTGGTGCAGGCGGACGTCCGGATCCCCGTGGGTGCGGGCGTCGTCATCCATGCGAGCGTGGTCCGACCCGGCGGCGGGAAAGCCGCGAAGGGCCCCCTGCCGACGCTGTTGCGCTTCACGCTCGACCCCGCCGAGGACGACGCGCAGCGCAGCGCCTTCAAGGGCTACGTCGGCATCACGGCGTACGCGCGAGGGCGCACGCCCGACGGCAAGGGCGATGCGTGGCCCTTCGTTCACGACGGCGAAGACGCCGCAGCCGTCATCGAGTGGATCGCCCGGCAACCGTGGAGTGACGGCCGCGTCGGCATGCTCGGCGACGGCTACTCCGGCTACGCCGCCTGGGCCGCGGCGCGCTCGAAACCGGCGGCGCTCAAAGCGATCGCCACGACCGCGCCGATGGCGCCGGGCATCGACTTCCCGATGGCCGGGCAGATCTATCGCAATGCATTCGTCCGCTGGACGCACGAGCACGCGATGGCCGAGCCGACGCTCGCTCATACCGAAGCCGACACCGACGCGGAGTGGCGCGCTCTCGATGAACGCTGGTACCGCCAGGGCGGCCCTTACTGGGACATAGACCGCGTGCTGCTGGGCAAGCGCAGCAACCTGGTGCAAAGCTGGCTGGCGCACCCCAGCCACGACCGCTACTGGCGCAAGTTCCTGCCTTCCGCGGAGCAGTTTGCGCAGATCGACATCCCGGTGCTCAACATCGCCGGCTACTACGGCGCCGAGGCTGGCGCGCTCTACTTCCACCGCGAGCATCTGCGCAACCGTCCGCAGGCCGACACGACGCTGCTGCTCGGCCCCTGGGACGCGGCCTCAATCCGGCTCGGCACAGTGGAGACGCTGCGCGGCTACACGCTCGACCCTGTCGCCCGTGTCGATCTGCCCGAGCTGCGCTATCAATGGCTCGACCACGTCTTCAAGGGGGCGAAAAAGCCCGCGCTACTGCAGGACCGCGTCAACTACCAGGTCATGGGCGCCGACCGCTGGCGCCACGCGCCGACGCTGGACGCGCCGGATCGCCCCCCGCTGCGCCTGTACCTCAACACTCGCAAGCTCGACGGCCCGCACCGTCTGTTGACGTCACCGACGCCGGCCAAAGGCGATGGCAAGGCGCGACTCTCGGTCGATCTGGCCGACCGCAGCGACGCCAGCATCCCGTGGCCGGACGCGCTGCGCACAAAACAACTGCCCATGCGCAACAGCATCCGCTTCGTCAGCGATCCGCTGCCCAAGGACACCGAGATACACGGCAGCCTGCACGGCGAGTTCGACATCACGCCCTCGCGGCAGGACGTGGACCTGAACGTCTCGCTGTACGAGCAGACGGCGAGCGGCGACTACCGGCTCCTGTTCGAACCGTACGACTTTCGGGCCAGCTACGCCGGCGACCGCGTCGAGCGCCGGCTTCTCCGGGCGGGCGAGCGCCAGTTGCTGGCGTTCACTGCCGAGCGCGTGACCGCGGCCAAGCTCGCGGCGGGCAGCCGCCTCGTGCTGGTGGTCGGCATCAACAAGCGAGCCGACCGGCAGATCAATTACGGCAGCGGCAAGGACGTGAACTCTGAGACCATCGCCGACGCGCAAGAGCCTGTGCGCGTGCGCTGGCATGTGGGCAGCCACGTGGAGATTCAGACCGGCGCGCCTTGAGACTGCTTGGAAAAAGCAGGTTGACCAGCGTCTCGCTCAGCAAGTGCCTGAGGCTGGACTGACGTTCCCCGGAAAACCTGCGGTAGTTGACATTCCATCGGCCTTGGACGGCTGACGGCTGACGGCTGCCGGCTGAGTGCCTGTGTTGGGTACATTCATTCCAATATGGGTATAGCGCGTCCTTCGCAACCGAAACGCTCCGACCTCGCCGATGCATTGTTCTCCGGCACAAAGCAGCGTGTGGCTGGGGCTTCTGTTCGGGCAGCCGTCGCGCAGCTTCTATGCGACCGAGTTGATCGGGCTGGTCGGCAGCGGGTCGGGTGCCGTTCAACGTGAGCTGGCAAATCTGGCGCAGAGCGGCTTGGTCACCGTGAGCGCTGTCGGCAACCAGAAGCACTACCAGGCCAACACTGACTCACCCATCTTCGCGGAGCAGTGCGGCATCGCGCAGAAGACGGTTAGTTTGGCCGAGCCATTGCGTAAGGCACTCGCCCCGTTGGCGCGGCAGATCATCGCTGCCTTTGTATATGGGATCGGGGGTGAAAGTGACCTCGCCGTTTGAGAACCTCAGCGGGCCCGGCAACGCATGCCAAGCAGTAGCGGCCAAAGTCGATGCACTCGGAGCGATCTCCACGTGATGCCCCCTCACAGCGCTGCCAAGGCCTCCTGATGGCCGAGATCGCTCAACAAGCTGCGATCCTTGTCGGCGTCCTTGCCGCCTGCTTCCTCGGTCCAGCGCTGGCCATTGGATTTCTTGTTGTGCGGAAACGGCGGGCCAGGGCGCGTCGAAGATCGCCGATCGGCATTGCGATGTTGCGGAGTCCCGGACACACATTGCGCGAGCAGCTCGACGAAACAACGAATGACGTATCGGCGAACGTGTTCATGCTGATGATGATTCCACTATTGCTGTTGGCAACGTTCCTTGCGCAAAGTCATTTGCGTGGACTTCAGGGAATGATGCATCTGGCGCTGATTTATGTCGTGCTTGCTCTGGCCTTCGTGGCGTTCACGGTGCGCAAATTGTTGATGGCGGGCAAACGGCTCGACAACTTGAAGGCCGGCTACGACGCTGAGCTCGCCGTGGGCCAAGAGCTCGACCAACTGATGCGTCTGGGCGCAGTCGTCTTCCACGACATCCCGGCCGACAACTTCAACATCGACCACGTCGTGATTTCCAGCGAGGGTGTCTTCGCTGTTGAGACCAAAGGCTTCACGAAGCCGAAGCAGGGGCGCGGCAGGGCCGATGCGACCGTCGTGTTCGACGGCAAGGTCCTGAGGTTCCCGACATGGACAACCAAGGCACCGTTGGAACAAGCCGAGCGGCAGGCGGCGTGGCTGGCGAAGTGGTTGACCGGCGCGGTCGGCTCGCCTGTCCAAGTGCTGCCGGTCGTTGCACTGCCTGGCTGGTTTGTTGAGCTCACCGGACGGGGTGGTGTCAGCGTTTTCAGCGGCAAGCACTTGACCGGACTACTGAAGTCCCGCGGTGCCCAGCGCTTGTCCGTCCAGGATGTGCAACGCGTCGTGCACCAGGTCGAGCAGCGCTGCCGCACGGTCGCGCCGAGATACGCCGAACAGGAGCGCGCTTCGTGAATGATCGTTTTTCTGGTTGATCTGGAGAGCATTCAGCCCATGCCCGCCGCCACGCCCAGCGCCGCTGTAGCGGCGACGGCGTCCGCCAACTCGGCGCGACAGTAGGCTGGACCAGCGGCAATCCACAGTGCGCTACTGGTGGGTCAATCAGAACCAGACCTATCGCCACGAAGTGCGGGGCGGTTATTTGTGGTCGCCGAAGCGCAAGACCAACCAGGCCCGGAACCCGTTCTACGACTTCATGCGCGAGGTGGCGCCGGGTGACGTGGTGTTCTCTTTCGCGGACACCGTCATACGCGCCATCGGTATTGCGGCCTCCCACGCCTACGAGGCGCCGAAGCCGTTGGAGTTCGGCCAAGCCGGTGCCTATTGGGACATGATCGGCTGGCGCCTGGACGTCCGCTTCAGCGAACTGAGGTTGCCGATCAAGCCCTCAGAACACATGTCCGTGCTCGCGCCGCTGCTGCCGGACCGGTATGCGCCGTTGCGCCCTAACGGCGCCGGCCTGCAGAGCGTGTACCTCACCCGCCTGCCCGAGCGCTTGGCGGCTGCCTTGATCGACCTGCTCGGCGCCGAGGCGCGAGACCTGGTGCTCGGCTATCGCGTGGCCGGGGAGGTGTCGATCCCCGCGGCGATCGGCCTCGTGGAGTGGGAAGAGCACGAACTGAGCAGGATGCGCTCTGACGACACCATGCCCGAGACCGAGCGGCAGGCCGTTGTGCTCGCGCGGCGAGGCCAAGGCATTTTCAAGCAGCGCGTGATGCGTCTCGAACATGCGTGTCGGATCACCGGCGTAACGCGAGAAGAACACCTGCGCGCCAGCCACTGCAAGCCCTGGCGTGACGCGACGAACGAGGAACGTCTAGACGGCGAGAACGGGCTGTTGCTCACACCCAGCGTCGACCATCTGTTCGATCGCGGGTTCATCGGTTTCGAGGACGGTGGGGGTTTGATCGTTTCGCCCGTGGCGGACCGCAAGTCGTTGCTGCGAATGGGCATCGACTCGCAGCGAGCGCTGAATGTCGGGAGCTTTTCGATCGGACAGCGACGCTATCTCGACTTTCACCGTGAAAGCGTGCTGCTACGGTCAAGTTTTCTTGAGCGCATGTAAAGCGAGCACGGCAGCCGATAAGTTGCGTCGGACGTACTCGAGCAAGCGAACGAGTGCAAGCTTCCGGTCTGGACTGAGTTGGCCAACCGCTATTGATAGGTGTCGTCCCACGAATTTCCGAAACAGACTGACTGCGGAAGATCGATTTCCGTTGCCCGATGACGGCTGCGCCGGAGACCGGTCGTCGACGGCTGGCAAAAGCGACCGGGCGCTCTGCTTCGGAACCCGACGTTCGAAAATTCGGCCACACGATGTCCGCTGTGGAAGACCGCGACCGGGCACTCCCGACCCTCAGCAGTCCTTCGTTCATGTGAGAAGCAGTCACCCGTGACCCGTGGCCGACGCGTGACTGCTTGAGGTGTCGCGTTCACTAGAGCGCAGATGTTTCAAAACAGGGGAAGGTGCCCTTCGCGCCAACGCCGCCCCATTCTTTCGTCATCGAAGGCCACCACCTCTTGCCGCTGCTCGCCCAGCATCCGGCTGCCCAGCTCGACGCGATCTCCGGCCTTCAGGAACAGTGGCGGCTTGTGACCCAAGCCAACGCCCGGCGGCGTGCCGGTGGCGATCACGTCGCCGGCCTGCAGGGCCATGAAGCGGCTCAGGTAGGACACGATGTGCGCGACGCCGAAGATCTGGGTGCGCGTGTTGCCGGTCTGGCGTCGCACGCCATTGACTTCCAGCCACAGGTCCACTTCCTGCGGGTTAGGAACTTCGTCAGCGGTCACCATCCACGGGCCAAGCGGCGCGTAGCCGTAGTTGCTCTTGCCCAGGACCAGCGGCTTTTGATCTGCATCGCGTAGCCAGAAGCCGCGGGCCCTGCGTCCAGCTCCAATCAAGACATCGCATGGCAACGCCAGCGCTCGTGAACGAGTGGTCGGTCTCGTGTGCCGATTGTCGACGATCGACGCATGGCAAGACTGTTACCGTCATCTCGACACGCTTCAGGACCCCAGGCGGGCGTCGCGCCTGAGTGACTGAGGCGGCTTGCCGAAGCCCCGCATGAACGCCTCGCGAAGATGGCGCCGATCGCGAAAGCCCGTTTCGCGTGCAACCACCTCCAGCGGGTGGCGGCTGCGCTCGATCATCAAGCGCGCCGCCTCCACGCGCAGACGCTCTACCGCCTTGGCCGGCGACTGGCCGGTCTCGGCCGTGAACACACGGCTGAACTGGCGCGGGCTAAGGTTCGCGGCCGCAGCGAGTTCTTCCACGCCCAGCGACTGCGCCAGGTGGCGGCGTGCATGCTCCAGCGCCCGCGCGATGCGGTCCGAACGCGGCGCGAGATTCAGGATCTCCGAATGCTGCGACTGGCCGCCCGAACGGCGCTGATGCATGACCAGCCGGTGTGCCACCGATCGCGCTATGTCGTCGCCCAGGTCCTTCCCGACGAGGCCGAGCGCCAGGTCCAGCTCCGCCGTCATGCCGGCCGAGGTCCAGATCGGGTCATCGGCGATGAAGATGCGGTCCGGCTCGACCTGGACGTCCGGATGCCGCCGTTGCAGTGCGTCCGTATAAGCCCAGTGTGTCGTGGCGCGTCGCCCTGCCAGCAAGCCGGCCTCGGCCAGTACGAAGGCTCCGGTGCACAGCCCCACGGTCCGACGCGCACGAGCGCTGCACTTTCGCAGCGCATGCAGCAGTTCGGATGGTGAGGGGGTGGCCAACGGGTCGATCACGCCCACCACCATCCATGTGTCGGCCGTGCTGCGTGCGGTGAAGGGCCTCGTCTGCAGGGCCGTGCCCAGCGAAGCCTTCACGGTGCCGCCGGGCATTGAGTGACAAATCACCTCGTAGAAGGGCTCGCCCGCCACAAGGTTGGCGAACTCGAAGACCGCCTGCGTGGCCAGCGCCATCACCTGGAAGTTGGCCGGCAGGACGTAGCCGATTCTGTGCATGTGCGGTTTCCGGAGCGGATGACATAAAACATGACTATAAGCGTCATTTACGCCAGACGCCATACGGCACAACATGTGCTCCATCGCAACCCCTAAACGGAGCACCACCATGACGCAGACGAACTTGGGCACCGCCCTCATCACCGGAGCCTCCTCCGGCATCGGAGCCCTCTACGCCGACCGCCTGGCGAGACGCGGCTACGACCTTATCCTCGTCGCCCGCAATCGCGAGCGTTTGAATCCGTTGGCCGAGGACATCAGCAGCCGCCACGGCCGCGCGGTGGAGGTCTTTCCCGCCGACCTGAACAACCCGGTGGCGCTGCGCAGCGTGGAAAACAAGCTCAAGCACGATGCGTGCATCACCGTGCTGGTCAACAACGCCGGCATCGGCACGCACACGTCGCTGCTGGAGAGCGACGTGGACCAGATGGTGCGCATGATCGACCTCAACGTGACGGCGCTCACCCGGCTGAGCTACGCGGCAGTGCCAGGCTTCGTGGCACGCGGCAGAGGAGCGTTGATCAACATCGCCTCCATCGTGGCCGTCTCGCCAGAGACCCTGAACGGCGTGTATGGCGGCAGCAAGGCCTTCGTGTTGGCTTTCAGTCAATCGCTGCAGCACGAACTGGCCGGCAAGGGCGTGCGGGTGCAAGCCGTGCTGCCGGGTGCGACGGCCACCGAATTCTGGGCACGCGGCGGCCTTCCCGTGGAGCACCTGCCGGCGCAGATCGTGATGCGTGCCGAAGACCTGGTGGATGCCGCCTTGCTGGGCTTCGAGCGCGGCGAGTCGGTGACGCTTCCGTCGCTGCACGACGTGGCCCTCTGGGACGCCTACGAAGGCGCGCGCAAGGCGATGGCGCCCCACCTCTCGAGCAACGAAGCGGCATCGCGCTACCAGCCCTTGCGCTGAGTGGCCGCATCGCATTCGAACTGCGCCCCGCTCTGGAATCAGCATGAAGGCGCATCGGAGTGCGCCAGTAAGCATGCATCCATGGCCCCCGGGCCACGAAGTACCCCTGAAGATTCGAGGAGACCCACCGTGCCGCTGAACAGCAATGATCCACTTTCCGCAATCAGGATTCCCGGAACCGAGGAACACTTTCTTGACCCACTCGGGTCAAAGGAGAGGGGGATGGCGAAACCGTCGGCTCTTCTCGGCCATAAGCACCCGTACAACGGGTCGCATCCGTGCGTCAACATGTAAGCCGTTACTACCTGCCCCACCCGCACTGTGCGAAGCGTAGGTTTGTTTCTAAAGTGGCGCCCAATGTGATCCAGAATCACTTGCACGCCCAGAAAGCACTTTGATGAGCCGAACAAGACGTTCCGCATCAAGCGGCTTGGGAAAGTGAGCGTCAAAGCCGGACGAAAGCGCCTGTTCTTTGTCTTGCTCGCGCGTGAAGGACGTAAGTGCGATAGCAGGCAATCGATGTTTCCCGGCCTCTCTCGTACGGATCTCAAGGATTAGGTCGTATCCGTCTTTTGTCGGCATGCCAACGTCGCTGATCAATACATCGTGCACTGATTCTTCATTTGCAAGAAGTGCCCCGTCGTAGTCGACGGCCAGCGTAACCACTGCCCCGCGCTCCCGCAAGATGACCTGAAGCATTGCGCGCGCCTCTGGGTCATCGTCGACCACTAGCAAGCGCAATCCCTGGAGAGCTCTCTCGTGCCCAGCCCAATCTCGAGGCACCTCGCGCAGCGCATAGGGCACGTCGCCTGAAGGACCACCGTCTTGGCGGTCTGTGGGCAACCAAACTTCGAACTGAGCACCTAGGCCAAGTCCATCGCTGAGCGCACGAATGGCCCCTCCGTGCGCTTCAACGATGTGCTTAACGATCGACAGGCCGAGACCTAGACCACCGGAATGCCGTTTGCGCGTAGCGTCGCTCTGAGTAAACCGGTCAAATAGGAAAGGTAGAAAGTCGGGTGCGATGCCCAAGCCCTGATCTTTGACGCAAAGATACAAGCCCTCCTCAACTTCCCTTAGAGTGATGCTAATTTCACCTCCGTTAGCGGAGAACTTTCTGGCATTGCTTAATAGATTCGACAAGACTTGGTCGATACGTGAGCGGTCGATCCATATGGGACGATAAGGCGGCGTTAAGTCGACGACCAAACTGACGCCCTTTTCCTCTATTGCCGGCCGAATTAGATTGACGGCTTCTTCGACGACTACAGCTGGATCAGTCAACTCTCGATCGAGTGGCAGTTTGCCCAGATTCATGCTCGACATGTCAAGCAAGTCGGCGATGAGCCTCGCCTGCATCTTGCCGTTGCGCTCAATGGCCCCCAATCCCCGCACTGCTTCGTCGCTGGTAATAAGTCGCTGAAGGACATTCGTCCAACCCATGATCGCGTTCAGGGGCGTTCGTAGCTCATGCGACAGTACTGCAATGAATTCATCCTTCATTGTATTAAGGCGTTCGGCTGAGCTGCGGGCCACACGCTCGCGTTCAAGTAGCGCTAGGCGCTGCTGCTCAAGCAGCACTCTCTGAGTATGTCCGTGGCAACCGCCACGGTGAGAGGCGGCTCGACGTGAGAAGAGATGGCCCATTCAAGGTGCACCTGCCTTCCATCTCCAGAGAGGACGGGGAACTCGTGATGTCTTGGAGCGTCTGCAACGCGTGCGGTATAGGCATCGACACGCTCGATCCATTCAGGCGGAACGAAGCAGCTCACCCGCTTCCCAACAATATCGGCAAGACTGCGCCCAAGCAAAGTCAGCAGCGCCGGATTCGCATCAGAGAACCTGCCGGTAGCGTCAAGAAGCGAGATCCCGCTTGGCGCCTGGGCGTAGATCGCCTTGAATTTCGCCTCGCTCCTGCGCATTGCTCCTTCGGCGACGTGCGTGCGCACGAGTGCTTGGACCGTCGCTACGAGGACCGCCGGTTCCACAGGGTGCGTTAAATACGCATCTGCGCCCGAGTCGAGACCGCGCACCTTGTCGTCATCCGTCACGAATGCGGCCGTGAGATGCAGCACCGGCAAACGGGCAGTAGCATCAGAGCGAAGTCGCAGTCGTTGGCAAAGCTCGAATCCGTGGATGTCAGGCAAATGTACGTCGAGAACCATGGCCGAAATCGAATCGTCGGCCAAGTCGAGACCCTGCATGCCGGTGGCTGCTTCTCGAACACGAAACCCGGCCGCTTTGAGCAGTCTGGTGGTGACGTAACGACTGGCGGGGTCGTCATCTACAACCAGCAACTCATGCATCGATCGGTCTATTGGCCAAAGCTTGGTCGCCGCGTCATTCACAATGGACCCCCCCTTCGGCGCCCTGCGGCAGTGGGAACCTCAACGGTACGCTGACCGAAAATGTGGAGCCGCGGCCAAGCGTGCTCTCGAGTGCGACAGTTCCACCGAGTAGCTCTGCGAGCCGTTTACTGAGTGACAAGCCCAGACCGGTACCTCTCAACCGCTTTTGGATCGGAGAATCGATCTGAACGAAGTCCTTGAAGATCGCACCATGAAACTCCTCGGAAATACCAATTCCGGTGTCGGACACCGAAAACGTAATCACGTCCTCGCTGCTCTGGACGGCCGCTACCCTTACCTCGCCCTTCAAAGTGAACTTAAGTGCGTTGGAGATGAAGTTGCGTAGAATCTGCGCCAACTTTTTGTCATCGTTGTACAGCAGATTGTCACCGTGCGGTTCTTCGAAGATCAACACCACGTCTGGATTGATCAGTACGGGCTTGTACATGCCACGCAGCGCTGAGAACAAGTCCACCATCTCAAACCATGCTGGCGATATCTCAACCCGCCCCGCTTCGACCTTTGCAAGATCCAGTAGATCGTCAACCATCTCCGCAAATTCTGTGGAGGTCGTTTGAATGAAACGGATCTGCTTTTCCTGCTCGTCAGTCAGCGGCCCGTCCACTCGGTCCAGCAGAAGTCGCGACAAGCTGCGTATCGCTGAGACAGGCGTCCGAAACTCATGGCTCATGTAAGCAAGGAAGCGGCTCTTCAACTCGGTAGCGTGTCTCAGCTGATCCGCTTGCGTATCGAGTTCGGCATATAGCGCCAACACACCGCTGTTTGTTTCCTCGAGCTCCTGGCGAAGGTTGTCCAACTCTTCCGTCTTAAGAGCCAGCTGGTCGCGCAGCTCGGACACGTCGGTCTCCATGGAAAAATCAGCAGGTACGATCCCGCTCGACTCGCTCATTCAGAGCGCTTAACGACGACAACAGTGGCATCGTCGCGGCCGCGGCAATGATCGCGCATCACCCAACCCGCTATGACGGCTGGATCACACTGCAGCAGAGCTGGGTCGTCCTTGAGGTCCCACCGAGTCGTTATTCCGTCAGAACAGAGCACCAACATTGCATGCTCAGGCCAGGGATATTGCGTGTCATGCAGTTTGCGCACCTGCAGTCCTATTGTCCCGTTGTGCGAGAGCAATGAGCGGTCATCGACCCCAGAGATCAGCCGGCCAGCGATATTTCCGGCACCGCAATAAGTGATGGTGCCGGCTTCGGCGTTCATCTGAGCCACGGCCACCGCAGCCCCACGTGTCGCTCTCAGAGCCTGATGCGTTCGCTCGAGTACCAAACTCGGGCTGCCCGACAAATTTCCGTGGAGCAGCTGAACGGCCTTATCCGCTGCCTCTGCAGCGTCCGGACCGTGACCTAGACCATCGGCAACCATCAACGTTGAGCATGCACCCTGATCACTAAATCCCCAGGCGTCGCCGCTTACCGTCTCGTTGGGTGCAGCGATAGCTATTCCAGCGTACTCGAATCGAGATGGCCGTCGAGCGGCGGCCTCTAGCGAGCTCGGATCCGACACGCGCGCAAGCACAACGGATCCACGCCCTATTGAGGAGAACGCGGAGAACTGGGCTGCAAGCCTTCGAACCGCTCCAAGGCCAGTGCCCGCAGTGCCGCCGGTCGAGTAGCCGTCCCGCAAGCATTCTTTCATATCTGCCATTCCTGGCCCACGATCGAGCGACAGCACTTCGAGCGACGTGCCCGACGGCCCCTGAATACCAGCGATGAGCAAACGCCCTTCGACGGCATGACGATGAAGGTTGGTGCCAAGCTCAGTGACGATGAGGGCAACTCGGCCAATCGCGACGTCCCTGAAACCGAGTTCTCCAGCCAGCCGCACCGCCACCCGGCGAGCTTCGCCGACTTGGTTCGGCTCATGCACCGGTATGACGAAATGCGGAATCACGACATCACTTCCAGCGCGTAATCGTCACGCGGGTGCCTTCGCCAACGACAGTCTTGATCTCGAACTCGTTCACAAGCCGCTTGCTGCCTGAGAGGCCAATGCCCATGCCGCGACCGGACGTCCAGCCGTCAGTAAGCGCCTGTTCGACATTCGGTATCCCAGGGCCCTTGTCCTCGAACGCCAGTCGTAGACCAATCTTCGTGCCCTGGGTCAACGTAACCCATTCCATTGCGCCTCCACCGCCATATACAACAGTGTTGCGGGACAGCTCGCTGGCAGCGGTGATCATCTTCGTCTGATCGACGAGAGAAAACTTCAGCTCCTGAGTCAGTTTGCGTACCGTTTGGCGGCTTGCGACGATGTCTCGCTCAGTAATCAGCAACATCGAACCATCAGGCGGTGTCGTCGATGTCATGCTCATCCGAGGTCGCCTTCAAAAGTGCCATCCCGCGTCCAACATTCAGTGCAGTGCGCACTCCTTCGAGCGATAGACCCAGCTCCACAAGCGTGATGGCCACCGCCGGCTGCATGCCAACTAGTACGGTGGTCGCATCAAGCACCCGTGCAATGCTGGAGATACCGGCCAGCATCCGTCCTATAAACGAATCGACAATCTCGAGTGCCGAAATATCGATCAACACTCCTGTAGCGCCGGTTCTCGCAATCATCTCGGAGAGATCATCCTGCAAGGTCAACGCGGTCTGGTCCTGCAAGTCAATCTGGATCGTAACCAGCAGGTTCTTCTCCATTTGGAGAATCGGAATTCGTTGCATATCCGTCTCGCCTACGCCTTACTACGCGTTACCTGAAAGCCGCCTTTTTTCATTGCCAAGGCCAGTGCGTCGGCGAGCGTTGCCTTTGTCTGGACCCCTTGAAGATCGATTCCCAGATGAACGATCGTTTGAGCGATCTGCGGTCGGATGCCACTGATGATGCAATCCGCGCCCATCAGGCGGATCGCCGTCACGGTCTTAAGCAGGTGCTGAGCGACCAGCGTGTCCACCGTTGGCACGCCGGTGATGTCAATGATCGCAAGCTCGGACCCTGTTTCCACGATGCGCTGCAGCAGCGATTCCATGACGAGCTGAGTGCGGTTGCTGTCAAGCGTGCCGATCATTGGAACGGCAAGCACTCCCTCCCACAGCTTTACTACAGGCGTCGACAGCTCTAGCAGCTCTGCCTGCTGACGGGCAATGATGTTTTCTCTCGAGCGCTGGTATGTGTTGACCGTAAGCTGCGCCATCTTGTCAACGAGGGTGGACACTGCCCATAAAGCGGTTACGAGCTTGTCCGGCTCCGCGCCCAAGTGTTTTTGCAAGCGCGAGAATAATGGTTTCTTGAGAGATTGAACAAAGTGGCTCGTACTGCCGGCGCTCACTCCACGGGCAGCGCTTGATTCCGACAGATCGGCGAGCACTTCCCGAAGTTTGGCCCAGCAGCTGGACTCGAAGGTCGAAGCATCGCCGTCTCGTCGAATGCCCTCCTGAAACGCCGCGAGAAACTTGTCCGCCTCCCCCCGGGAAGCTGCACTTTCCCCGGAGCCTGCGGACGAGACTTCGGCCAGCCATTCTTCCAATATCTCATCCCTGGACGATACAAGAACTCCATCCACCGCTGCGTTTTCTGTTCTCATCTTTTCCCCATCTCGCAAAAGCCACGTGCCAGGATACCAATCTTGAATTATGGGCCCCTCCAGGAGCCGTGTGGGGCCCTGCGCGGCATTTGCGATAGTGAACGTTCCCCGGTCGTCACGGACCGTGCGGCGTTCGCTCTCTTGCCAGCACGTCGTCGAACGACTCGACGAGCGTGGGCGCTTCCTTGTCGCAAAGCCGGTCTGCGAGACGCGGCTAGTCCCACTTCTCGACCCGGCAGATCAATCGGTCAGCAGCGTGGCGTTGCCAAAGTTCAGCTACACGCACAGCGTTCCTGCAGTGCGAAGCGTCCCTCAAGTCGCAAAATGGTCCCGACAGCGGCCAAAGCCAGACAGCTCGTACTAATCAAGTTCAGAGCCGGCCGGTTTGGCCAGACCGCATCTTGGTTCAGGGTGGAACCCCACGGCGACTGCGCTACGTCTCCACGTTGTCGTGGCCGGTGGGACACAACGTCAACGGGTAGCTTCCTCGCACGGCAGGGTACTCGCACTGTCGGCCATGAGCTGCCAGTCGTGCCGTCGCGGCGAAGCTCAACTGCAGACTGGCAGCGGCCGTTCAACCTTGGCGGCAGAATGTCGGCGGCAGTGCCCGGCGTCAGGCACAGGCAATGTCGGAAGTGTCTTCGACACCGTTCATTCGGATCGACAGACTCGTCGACCTCGCGATGGCTGCTTTGTGGCCGAGACCGTGCGTTCGGTGCACGGTCATCACCGACAGCAACCGCTGCGTAGCGGACCTTGGCGGCGCGACGTCGAACTGCAGCACCGGGTCGGTCTCCGTCGTTACCGTGGAGGTGCCCGTCGGCCATGAGCTTGATTTGGAGAACCAAGATGGCCAGCAAAAACACGATTTGTCTCTGGTTCGACGGCGCCGCGTTGGACGCCGCGAAGTTCTACGCCAAGACGTTTCCCGACAGCGCAGTGGGAGCTGTCCATCACGCGCCCGGCGACTATCCCGCCGGCAAGCAGGGCGATGTCCTGACGGTCGAGTTCACGGTGATGGGCATCCCTTGTCTCGGGCTGAACGGCGGCCCGGCGTTCAAGCACAACGAGGCTTTCTCGTTCCAGGTTGCGACCGACGACCAGGCCGAAACCGATCGTTTGTGGAACGCAATCGTCGGAAACGGCGGCCAGGAAAGCGCATGCGGCTGGTGCAAGGACAAGTGGGGGCTGTCGTGGCAGATCACGCCACGCGCCCTCACGTCCGCGATCGCCGATCCTGATCGAGCGGCGGCCAAGCGCGCGTTCGAAGCCATGATGGGGATGAGCAAGATCGACATCGCTGCGATCGAAGCGGCTCGGCGCGGCTGACGCTAGCGAAGCGCCATCAACAGCACGCCCGTGACGGCCAAGGTCGCGGTCCACGCTGTGCGCAAGGCTGTGCCACTCCGCAGGTGAGGGTGCAGGGCGACGCCGCGGCACACGCCGGTGGCGATGACGCCTGTCGTGATCAGCATCGCCGCCATGTGAACGCCGACGGCCGCCATTGCCAGTGCCAGCGAGCCGGAAGCGGTGATCTCGCGCGCCGGACTGTCGGCAAGGCACAGCGGCACGAGCGCCGGCACCAGCATCAGCCCGGCACCGTGGCCGGTGGCCATCAAGAAGGACCAGAGCGCAATGCCCGCATGACCCGTCGGCATGCGGATGGGCCTGCACTGCCGCGTGCTGCGCAGCAAGCGATACGCTGCTGCACCGACGAGCAGCGCGCCGGCCAAGCCCTGGACGAGAGCCCGGTCCATCGACACGCCCAGCGCAACGGCGCAAGCCACGACCCCGATCGAGGCAGCGTGCCCGCCGGCGATGGGCAGCAGCGCACGCCGCACCCTTGACTCATCGCGCGCACCCACGCCCCATGCAGCGGCGAACATCCAGCCCGTCGCCGGGTGCAACCCATGCAGAGCGCCGAGGCCGGCGATGGCCATCCATGGCCACAGGTCTGCCATGGCGCATTCGTTCGAGCGAGGCGGGGTGCGCTGCGGCGGGCGGCACTCAGGCTTGCGCCTCGCAGCAAGAACCGACGACCGGCGCCGCCGTGGCAAGCGCTTGCGGCTCGTAGCGGTCGTGGTGACGCACCCATGCCATGCCCCGGCCCGGCTCTTCGTCGCGCCCCTTGGGCGTGAGGTCGAGCAAGGCATAGGTGCCCATCATCGCTTCCACGCCCCGCCGGTAGGCCGAGTAGGTGTGCAAGACGTCGCCCGCGTCGTCCTTGTAGAACACGCTGATACCGGGCAGCTCGTCCCACTCGAAAGGCTGCTTGGCGTAGTTGTAGGTGACCTCGTTCCTGGCCTTTTCTTCGGGCGTGAAGCTCACGCCGAAGTCGTGGTTGAAGTCGCTGGCATGGGACGACACCCACTTGAACCGCCAGCCCATGCGTTGCCGAAAGCGCTCGATCTCGGCCAGCGGCGCGCGGGAAACGGCCAGGAACGTGGTGTCTCGGTGCGCCAGATGAAGCGTCATGCCGTCGGTGTGGTCGGCCATGAACGAGCAGCTCGGGCAGCCCTGCTCCCACCCCGGGCCGAGCATGAAGTGCTGCACCACCAACTGGCGGCGGTCTTCGAACAGTTCGGCCAGCGCGCGCGGGCCTTCGGGGGTGTCGAACACATAGTTCTTCTCGACATGCACCCACGGCAGCGCGCGGCGCTCGCGCGCGATCTGGTCGTGCAGGCGGGTCAGTTCCTTCTCGCGTGCAAGCAGCGCCTTGCGCTCGGCAAGCCACCGGTCCCTGGACACGACGGGATGGTTCATGGTGCTCGCTTCGGTGATTTCGGTGTTCATGCTGTGCTCCTTGGCTCGAAGAGCCGGTTCGAGGTTCTTCATGCGCCGGTCCGGCCGCCCGGGTGGCCGGCGCGCTCGTTTGCTTTCAGGATTCGTCTCGTTTCGGGCGTCTCACGGCGCGGACCTTTCCGCTCGGTCCGCCGCCGCAATAGAACAGGCCCGCGCCGTCTGATTCGATCCCGCTGACGCCCGTGCCGGGCGGCATCTCCAGCCGCTCGAGCACGGCGCCGCTGTCGGGGTTGATGCGGCGGATGTCGCTCTCGTCGCCGTCCCAGGTGCCGTGCCACAACTCCCCGTCCACCCAGGTCACGCCGGTGACGAAGCGGTTCGATTCGATGGTGCGCAGGATGGCGCCGGTGGCGGGATCGATCCGGTGGATCTTGCGATCGCGGTACTGCCCCACCCACAGGCTGCCTTCGGCCCAGGCGAGGCCTGAGTCGCTCCCATTGCCGGGTGCCGGGATCGACGCGAGGACGTCGCCGGTGGCGGGATCGATCTTGTCGATGCGCGCTTCGGCGATCTGGTAGAGGTGCGTGCCGTCGAAGGCGGTGCCGGCGTCGCCGGCCCGCTCGAGCGTGTGCGCGACTCGGCCGCTCTCGGGTTCGAAGGCGAGCAGCTTCGACCCGGCGGCGGCCCAGACGTGCCGTCCGTCGTGGGTGACGCCTGCGATCTGTTCCACACCCTCGAAGGGGCCGTACTCACGCACGATCTCGGCCGCGCGGGCGGGCGCTTGCGGGTTCGTCTTGTCGGTTCTGTTTCGGTTGGCGGTCATCGCCTGGCTCCTTTCGGCGCACTGGAATCGGCGCCACGGAAGCCAATCTACGTGAGCGGCAGCGCAGCGGGGAGTAACAAGATCGTCGTGAATCCGGCCAGCGGCGGCGACAGCCAGCGCTGCGCACGCGCGCGCCCGATGGAGCGCACGCGTCCGTCGGCCTCCAGCTCGACGAGCGCGCGCTGCACCGTGCGCTGGCTGGCTCCGAGGGCCAGCGCCAGGGCCGAGGTGGACCAGGCCGCGCCGTCGGCCAGCAGCGCCAGCAGCGACGCCTGGTCGCCATCGATCGGCGGCATCAGGACGACGACGGCGCGCTCGTCCGTTGGCGCAAGCGCCGCTGAGCTGCCCTCGGAAGGCGGCGCTCCTTCCGCCGGGTGAGTGGTCGCGGAGCGACCGGCGGGCAGTGGCGTCATTGCGTAGCCGCGCGCGCTGGCCTCGATGCGCGCCAGCGGCGCGGCGAGCGCGCGCAAACGGCCGATCTCGACGCGCAGGCGCGCCCGGTGCGTCTCGTCGGGCCGGCGAGTGCGGAAAGCGCGAGCAATCAGGTCGTTTCGATCGACGTCGCCAGGCCACGCCTCGGCGAGAGCGCGCGCCAACGCGAACAGCACCGGCCGGCGCGCCAGCGGCAGCCGCGTCGCGCCGGCGCGCAGGCCCATGCGGCAGGCATCGACGACCAGTGCGCCCGAAGCGAAAAGCGCTTCGACCTCGTCGAGGCGCAGGGGCTGTTCATGACCCGCGCAAAAGCGCCGGGCGGCGGGGCGCTCGAGCGCGGCGCCGGCCTCGGCGATCTCGGCGAGGAGCGCAGGCACGCGCGCGCGTTCGGCCGCTTCGAAGGCGCGGGCCAGCGCCGCTTTCGCTTGTGCCGTGCGCAGCGAGCGCAGCGCGAGCTCGGCCGCGGCCAGCTCGGCCACCGCCGTCAGCGACGGTGCCAGGCCGCTAAGGTCGAGGCGTTCGAGTGAGGACGCGGCCTCGTCGAGGCGACCGAGCAGGAGCAGCCGGCGCACCGCGATCAGGCGCGCCTGCACCGCGTTGGCGCGATCGGCGCGTGCTTCCAGCGTGGCCGATGCGGCGGCCAGGATGTGCGGCGAGCCGCGAAGGTCGCGCATGGCAAGGGCGACCTCGGCCTCCGCGACGACACAGCGGGCACGCGCCAGTTCCTCGTGTGCACCGAAACCAAGGGCGGCACGCCGGAGCAACTCGCGGGCGCGCGGGTGCTCGCCGAGCTGGGCCATCGCGATGCCGCGCAGCGCGAGCGCCGGCGGGTCCTCGCGCAGGCTGACGCGCTTGAGTGCGCCGAGTGCATCGCCGGCAACGAGGGCACGCGCGGCAGCGGCGATCAGGGAGTCCATCACCACAGGCTAACGCGTGGCGGCCGCGTTCGCGCCGCGCTTGTTGCTCCCGGGCGGGCGCGTGAGCCTCTTGTCGAATGTCAGGATCCTGTGGCGGCCTGCTCGGCGTCGGCTTCGCCCGAAGGACTGTCCGTCGGTGCTTGCTCGCGAAGCACGCCGTTGATCTCGGCTCCGAAGATCAATGTGGCCGCGCAGGCGTACAGGAAAACGAGCGTCGCCACGGCGCCCGCAAAGCCGCCGTACACGAGGGCCAGCTTGCCGACATTGCGCAAGGTGTACGACAGCAGGGCCGCGGCGATCAGCCACAGTGCGGCACCGACCAGTGCGCCCGGCAGCACCGTGAGCACGCGCTGCCGCACGTCGGGCAGCCAGCCGTAGAGCGTTGCGTACAGCCCGGCGACGACGAAGAACGCCAGACCGTAGCGCACGCTGTCCCGCAACCAGGGCGCCGGTGTGGCCGCACCCGCCGCTGCGAGGAGATCCCAGACATACGGCAGGATCACCACGGAGCTGGAGACGAGCACCGTGATCGACGCTCCGATGAGGGTGAAGACGATGACCTTGATCCGCGCGCCCCAGAACGACATGCCTTGCTCGACGCCGTAGGCGCGGTTCAGCGCGGTGCGGACGGCCTGGGTTCCCGAGGACGCGGTCCAGACGGTGATAAAGACCCCGGCGACGAGAAGCGTGCGGTTGCGCTGGCGCAGCACCTCGTCGATCGGCGCTCTCAAGGCCTCGAAGACGACCTGCGGCGCGAACTCGAGCACTCGCACCGCCAGTTCGGCGGCCGCCCCCGGCTCGCCGAAGAACGCCGCTGCAGCAGACAGGACGATCAGCAGCGGAAACATGGCGAGGACCGACGAGAACGCAACGCTACCGGCCTGGTTGCCGCTCTGGTGAAAGATGTAGTTGCGCACAGCCGCCACGACGATGCGCAGGCCCGGCACCTTGTCGCGCACCCGGCGCAGGCCTCTTGCCAAGCTGTTCATCGATACGTCCCAGGATGCGTGGCCACCGGCATGCAACGACTTTGCCCGAAGACCGGCCGCACCGGCAGTTGCGCCAATCGCAACGATGCTAGCGCCCTGTGCCGAGTCCTCGTACCAGAACCTCGCGATCTCCGATTCGCTCCATCACCTCGGCTTATCGGCGCATCAGCAGATCAACTTTGCCTGCCCAGCATGCGCTGACGAGAATGTGGGCAGCCAGTTCAGCTTGCATCTGGAGGACTTCGGTGACTTCTCGGATCCCACCTCATGGCGGAGGACCCCTCGAGCCATTGATGCTGCCAGCCGATCAGCTTGCCGAGGAGCGCCTGCGGGCGCTGAGCTTGCCGGCGATCCGTATCAGCTCACGCGAAAAGGGCGACGTCATCATGCTCGGCATCGGTGGCTTCACGCCACTCGATGGTTTCATGGGCAGTGCGGATTGGCAGGGAGTGTGCGATCGCATGCGCACGGCGCGAGAGGTGTTCTGGCCGATCCCGATCACTCTTTCGACCGACGTTGCGACAGCCGATTCGCTTGCCGTGGGTGACGAGGTTGCCCTGACCGATCCAGACGATTGCGGGGTGCTTGCGATTCTGCGGGTCACGGAGAAATACCGCATCGACAAGCAGCACGAGTGCCTTCAGGTTTTCAAGACCGCCGACCCGGCACATCCTGGCGTCGCAATGGTGATGCAGCAGGGAGAGGTGAACCTTGCCGGTCCTCTACGCGTGGTCTCTGACGGCGGCTTCAAGGCCAAGTACGGCGAGCTGTTCAAGACGCCCGCCGAAACACGCGCTGAATTCGAGCGACTCGGCTGGTCGCGCGTCGCCGCATTCCAGACGCGCAACCCGATGCATCGCTCGCACGAGTATCTGGCCAAGGTCGCGATCGAGACTTGCGACGGTGTGCTGGTGCACTTGCTGCTCGGCAACCTCAAGCCGGGGGACATTCCGGCCGAGGTTCGTACGCGAGCGATCGCGGTCCTGATCGATCAGTACTTTGCGCCAGGGACCGTAGTGCAGGCCGGTTACCCGCTCGACATGCGCTATGCGGGGCCACGGGAGGCGGTGCTGCATGCGCTGTTTCGACAGAACTACGGTTGCACGCACCAGATCATCGGGCGCGATCACGCGGGCGTCGGCAGCTATTACGGGCCATTCGACGCGCATCGGATCTTCGAGCAGATCCCGAGCTCGGCTCTGCAGATCAAGCCCCTGAAGATGGACGTTACCTTCTGGTGCTACCGATGTGGAGGAATGGCATCGAGTCGCACTTGCCCCCATGACGCGGCGGATCGATTGCAGGTTTCAGGCACGCAGCTGCGCAAGTCGCTTGAAAGGAACGACCCGGTGCCAGCCGAATTCAGCCGAGGTGAAGTGCTGGAGATCCTGCGGGAGTACTACGCAGGCATCGCCGCAAGCCACGGCAAGACGCACCTGTCATGACGGGCGTGCCTGGGGGCCGAGCTCTTGCTTGGCGAACTGCACGAAACTGCTCACCAACCCCGAATGGATCCGTTCCTTGGGATAAACGACCGACAGCTGACGAATCAGGGGCGGCGCCAACGGGATCTGCACCAGCTGCCCCAGGCGCATCTCGTTGGCCACCGTCGTGCAGGACATGATCGAGAACCCGAGCCCTGTGGCGGCCAGTCCCTTCAACGCCTCGGGGCTGCCGAGCTCCATCAGGCGCTGCAGCGAGTCAGGGGATACACCTGAGTTGTGCAAGTAGTGATCGACAACCTCGCGTGTACCCGAGCCGGGCTCGCGAGTGATGTGGGCGTAACCAATCAACGACTGGGCCGACACCGACTTCAGCTTCGCCAAGGGATGCGATGGTGCGCAAGTCACCTGAAGCTCGTCGTCGCACAAGACATCGGTGACCAGCGTGGGCATGTGCGAGCAACCTTCGATGAAGCCGACATCGAGACTGCGTTCGGCCACCCGACTTTGAACCGAGTCGGAATTGGCCACGAATAGCCGAGGAAGTGCGCCAGTGAACCTTGCCTTGAAGGCCCCGAGCACACGGGGAAGCATGTAGTCGGCGATCGTGGTGCTGGCGCCGATCAGCAAAGGTCCGCCGAGCTCGCCGACGATGTCCTGGATCCGGTTGTCGAGCTCGGTGGACAAGGTCAGGATTCGTTCGGCGTACTTGAAGGCCACGTGCCCCGCAGCGGTTAAGGAAATCCGTCCCTGGCCGCGATCGAACAGGCGAGTATTGAATTGCTCCTCGAGTTGTCGGATCTGCGAGGTCACCGCCGGCTGCGTCATGTACAAGGCTTCAGCCGCCTTGGTGAACGAAAGGTGCTTGGCGACGGAGTGAAACACCTGCAGGCGACGATCCGACATTCAATCTACCTCGGAACTTTCAACACATGCGTTTTCGAACGTGAGCCGATTGCCTGGCTTGGGTATGAACACCCTAGAGGTTCTGAACTTCGAAATGCATCGCCAGCAGATCACCGGCAATCCATGTCGCAGGAGCCCCTAAACCGGCCACGGTTCCCGGGTTGACGAGCCAGGTCTTCCCTCCCTTCACATTGGAGACTTGCGTGATCTCGGCAATGTGCGAATGACCGCAGCACACGAGATCCCAATTGCCGGTGCACGCCATCGCATAGCCGTATTCGGGATAGTGAACGGCAAAGATCTTCCGCCCACCGAGTTCGATACGTGCTTCGTTGCCGTAGTAGAGAAGCTGCCCGGCGCTTTCGTTCGCCAGCCGGTGCAAGGTGAATGAATCGCCGAGGTTATTGCCGTGGATCAGATGGATCGGCAAGCCTGCATACATCGCCGGGCGCAGCGTATGCCCTCCGATCAGATCTCCACAATGAATGACAGCGGCGAAGCCCTCGGAGGCGGCTTTGCGAACAACGCCATCCAGCGCCTGGGCATCATCGTGACTGTCGGAAACGATGCAGACTTTCATGTGGCAAGCATAGCGCGCACGCGATCCTGTGGCTGAAGCGCCGGGTCAACATGACTTCGCTGGCTCCACCCTGTAACGCCATAAAAGCGCTGTATGCCCGCATGGCAAAAATTTGGGTTGACCCGCCGGACGCCTACGTAGGATAAAGAGCGGGAGGAGACAAATGCCATGCTCAGCGTCAATCCTTTCGCCATTGCGGGCGCTTCGTTGCCTGACGGCTTCATGCAGGGGTTCCTGGTGGTGATGGTCCTGGCCGTGGTGGTCGGGACACTCTTCGACATCGTCCACAAGCGCAGCGCGATGTACTTCTTCGCCAACATGCGCAAGTCGAAGGAGAAGGGCCGTAAGGTGGGCGGTGGCAAGCTGGTGTCGATCGCCGTGCAGACCGCGGTCGTCGACGTGCTCGCCTCGGGCGAGTTCTGTAGCCAGAAACGCCGGGTGGCGCACCTGCTCGGCATGTACGGTTTCATCCTCTACGTGGTGGCAACGGCGGTCATGGTGTTCGGCTACCCCGCCGGCGGCACGCCCACGCCTGCAATCTGGCCAGCGCTGTGGTGGATCGGCGCCCTGATGGTGATGGTGGGCGGCTACTGGTTCTGGTTCTTCATTCGCGTGGACGTCGCGGCGGAGGGCCGCACGCCGCTGCGCCTCGTGAAGGCGGACCTCTTCGTCCTGTCGCTGCTCGCGAGCGTGACGCTCGGGGTCGTCTGGGCCGCCACGGGCGGCGGCGTCAACGTGCTCTTCTGGCTCTACATCATCGCGACCCTCGTGCTCTTCGGCGGCGTGCCGTGGTCGAAATTCGCCCACATGTTCTTCAAGCCGGCGGCAGCCTTCGACAAGCGGGTATCCAGGGCCAACGGCACGGCCGAGAACCTGCCGACACTGACTCGCGACGATCCCGAGCAACAAGGGCGGCACTCCATGGAACTGCTGCGAAAGGCTCCGATGGACATGGGACTCGGCATCAAGCGCGAGGCGCCCCGTCATTACTAGACAACAGACAGCGAATTCGAAAGCAACAGTTCAAGGAGCCGGCCCATGCCTACCTTCGTCTACATGACGAGATGCGACGGATGCGGACACTGCGTCGACATCTGTCCCTCGGACATCATGCACATCGACGAGACGCATCGCCGCGCCTACAACATCGAACCGAACATGTGTTGGGAGTGCTTCGCCTGCGTCAAGGCTTGCCCCCAGCATGCGATCGACGTGCGCGGGTATGCCGATTTCGCCCCGCTGGGTCACAGCGTTCGCGTCGACCGGGACGAGCACAAGGGCACGATTGCCTGGAAGATCAAGTACCGGGACGGAACGGAAAAGAACTTCCTGTCGCCCATCACCACGAAGCCCTGGGGAACGGCGATCCCCAAGCTCGCGGACGTTCCCGCGCCGAGCCAGGCGATGCGCGACGGCCAGCTGCTGTACAACGAGCCGAAGTACATCCGCCTGGATGAGGGAGGTCTGCGAACGCTCGAGGACAGTGGCCTCAAGCTTCAGAAAGGCGTGTACTACTGATGGCCTACAAAACGATCATCGAAGACGGCATCGATGTTTTGGTGGCCGGTGCGGGCCTCGGTGGCACGGGTGCCGCTTGGGAGGCCAGGTTCTGGGGTCAGAACAAGAAGATCGTCATCGCCGAGAAGGCCAATATCGATCGCTCCGGCGCGGTCGCCCAGGGCCTGTACGCCATCAACTGCTACATGGGCACCCGGTGGGGCGAAAACAATCCGGAGGATCATGTCCGCTACGCTCGCATCGACCTGATGGGGCTGGTGCGGGAAGACCTGCTGTTCGACATGGCCCGTCACGTCGACTCCACCGTGCACCAGTTCGAAGAGTGGGGCCTGCCGATCATGAAGAACCCGTCGACCGGGCGCTATCTGCGCGAGGGGCGATGGCAAATCATGATCCACGGCGAGTCGTACAAGCCCATCGTGGCCGAAGCCGCCAAGAAGTCGGCGGACAAGGTCTTCAACCGCATCTGCGTCACCCACCTGCTGATGGATGAAAGCAGGCCGAACCGGGTTGCCGGTGCCGTCGGTTTCAACGTCCGCACGGGCAATTACCACGTCTTCAAGTCCAAGACGGTGATCTGTGGCGCGGGCGGCGCCTCCAACATCTTCAAGCCGCGCTCGACGGGCGAAGGTGCCGGCCGCACCTGGTATGCGCCTTGGTCATCCGCGTCGGCCTACGGCCTCATGATCAACGCCGGCGCCAAGATGACGCAGATGGAGAACCGGATCGTGCTGGCGCGTTTCAAGGACGGCTACGGCCCGGTCGGCGCCTACTTTCTTCACCTGAAGACCTATACGCAAAACGCCCTGGGCGAAGAGTACGAATCCAAGTGGTTTCCGGAGCTGCAGAAAATGGTCGGCAAGGAGTATCTCGACCCGGAAGCCTCGCACCTGACCCATCGGCCCATCCCGACCTGCTTGCGCAACCATGCATTGATCAGCGAAGTGGCCGCCGGCCGCGGCCCCATTCACATGGTCACCATGCAGGCGTTCCAGGATCCTCACCTGGAAGAAGTCGGCTGGGAGAACTTCCTCGGCATGACCATTGGCCAGGCGGTCCTGTGGGCCGCCACCGACGTCGATCCCAAGAGGGAAAATCCCGAGCTGACCACGTCCGAGCCGTATGTGATGGGCTCTCACGCGACGTGCTCCGGCGCCTGGTGCTCGGGCCCCGAAGACGTTTCCCCGCCCGAGTATTTCTGGGGCTACAACCGCATGACGACGATCGAGGGTCTGTTCGGCGCGGGTGATGCAGTCGGCGGCACGCCTCACGCCTTCTCATCCGGCTCGTTCACGGAGGGCCGTCTCGCCGCCAAGGCAGCCTGCAAGTACATCGACGACGGAAAGGGCGAAGGCATCGTCGTATCCACCGAGCAGATCGAGCGCCGCGGCAAGGAGATCTTCAAGCCCCTGGAGCACTACAGGATCTACCGCAATGCGGTCGTGGCGGGCACCGTCAACCCGCACTACATCAATCCTCAGCAGGGCCTGGACCGCCTGCAAAAGCTCATGGACGAGTATTGCGGAGGCTATACCGTCGGCTACATGACCAACGAGAAGCTCCTGAACATCTGCCTGAAGAAGCTCGCAATCATGGAGGAGGATCTCGAGAGCCTGGCCGCGAAGGACAATCACGAGCTGCTGCGTGCCTGGGAACTGAAGCACCGTCACCGGGCCGCCGAGTGCGTCACGCAACACACGCTGTTCCGCAAGGAGACGCGCTGGCCGGGCTACTACTACCGCGGCGATGTCATGAAGGTGGACGACGAGAACTGGCACGTGCTGACCGTTTCGCGTCGCGATCCGCAAACCGGCGAATACACCATGGAAAAGGCGCCCTGCTACCACTTGGTCGCGGACAACCCGCCGGAAAACCAACCGGACGAACAGCCAGAGGCACAAGCTCGCGTTGAACATCATTGAAAGGACCGATGAGGAGATCCGCGCGATCGCCGATCCCCTGTGGCGAGATCTCCTCAGGTACTCCAACGAAGGCAAGTACGGAGAGTTCGTCGGCAAGTTCGCCAGATCTCTCGCACTCGCCATGAATCAAGTCGTGGTGAATCACCAGTTCGCGAACAGCGAACTGGCCAGGAATCTTTCCGAGAATGCCGACTGTCTGGGCACCATCCGCCGGGGCGAGCATGTGACGGTTCTCTACCGGCAACGCAGTACCAAGAAGCCGGGCGAATGGCTCGGCAGGCTTGTCCTCGGCTACGAAGATGGGGAGATCAGGGTTTTCGCGGCGTCCATCTTCTGAGCGAGTGGGCTGCGATTGGGCATGAGTGAAACGACAGCATGAGTGGCACCATCCATGACGGCACGTTCGTCGAGCTCACCTACGAGGTGACCGACAGAAAATCGGGGCATGTCTTGAGCTGCGTCGAATTTCCATTGGGCTACGTTCACGGACACAACGAGATCCTGGCTCCTCGCGTCCACGAGGAGCTGGAGGGCAAGTCCGCCGGCGATGTCATCGAAGTGCCCCTCGACGGCAATCGCATCTTTGGCCCGAGGGACGAGTCGCTGGTGTTCACCGATCTCATCGAGAACGTCCCCGAGGAGTATCGGCAGGTCGGCACCGCCATCCTCATGGAGAACGACAAGGGCCATACCCGCAGCTTCGTCGTGACCCAGGTGGACGACGAGACGCTGTCCCTCGACGGCAACAATCCGTTTTGCGGCAGGGAGGTCGTCTTCAGGCTCGAGATCCTGACGGTGCGCGACGCCACCGACGAAGAGATGAAAGCCGGCGGAGCGATCGGCGCACAGCCGGACGTCGACCCGGCGATGATGAGGCCGGTTTGAGCGACCGTCACGATCGGCATCCGAGGACCCGGCTTCATTGCCTGGGCTTGCACTCCTGACTTCTGCGAAAGATGAGGTGACCATGAGCGAGCAAAAACCGATCACCAAGGTTCCCGACGGCCAGACGCGCTTCTATACGACGCGCCAGAAGGCGCCGAACGCAAAAGGGTTTGTCGGCTACGAAACTCTCTGGAAGCCGTTTCACAAAGAAGCTGAATACAAGACGCCGAAGAAGCCGTAGGGCCTGCTGAACGCCGACTCGGGAGCGCGCCTCATGTCTGCAGATCGGATCAGTCAGTTGACGGAGGAGGTATTGGCCTTCGCCGCAGCACGCAACTGGGAGCAGTTCCATAGTCCCAAAAACCTCGCGATGGCTCTTTCAGGGGAGGTCGGTGAGCTCGTCGAACACTTTCAGTGGCTGACCGAGGATGAATCACGTCACCTCCCGCCGGAGAAGCTGCAGGCTGTGGGAGAAGAGGTAGGCGATGTCTTGCTCTACCTGGTGAATCTCGCGGCTCGTCTCGGGATCGACGCCGTGGATTGCGCGACGAGGAAGCAGGTGCAGAACGGCCTCAAGTACCCTGTCGGTCAGGCGTATGGAAGCAGGGCCAAGTACAGCGAGATTCAGCGCGCGAAATGAGCCGGCGCTTCGCGTACGCGGCGGCGCACGCGATCTGCACAAGTCGATCGTCCGGCCGATGGAGGAGCAGCGTCATCGGCGAAGTCGTCGAACTCGCGCCTAGGACACCGCCTGGTAGTACAAATTCTGCGGATGCCGCGCCTGCGCGAAGAAGAACCAGCGCTCGGCGAAGAGCCCCGGGGCCTGCACCAGCAGCGCAAGCACCCAGGTGAAGGCGGGGCCGCCGAGCAGCCCCCACAGGAGCAGGGCGGCCGGCACCGCGAAGCCGAGCACGATGAGGGCGAGCTTGGCCTGCTTCACCGCGATCGCGCTGGCGCCGTGGAAGAACTCGCGCGTGTTGTAGGAGCCGGCGGACATGCCCATCGACTTCTGCACGAGCTGCGGCGAGCGGATGCCGGTGGCCGTCTGGAGCGTCGACTTCGGCTTCAGCGTGGCATTGCGACGCAGTGCGAGCGTGCGCGTCAGCCACGCGGCCAGGGTCGCGCCCAGGGCGAAGGGCGCGGCGGCGGCAAGCAGGTTCGCTTCGCCGAACATCGCTGCCAGCGCACAGGTCAGGATCAGCCCTGAGGACAGGCCAATCAGCGTGTAGTTCACGATGGTCAGAGGATGCGCCCATTCTTCGATGAAGCGCAGGCACGCATAGATCATCGCGGTGCAGTACCAGAGCACCGCAGCGCCGACGATCGCCGCCACCGGCAGCAGCAGCTGCGAGGCCGCGCGCGTTTCCGTCCACACGGCCAGCCACCACAACGCGACGAGCCCGATGAACGCCGGCAGCACGATGACCTCGCGCGACATCCAAGAGGTGCGCCACATCAGCGCCGAGCGCCAGGCGCGCTCGGGGCGGCCGAGGTGGAAGAACGACGAGACCAGCCCCACCATCAGCAGCACGAAGGCCACGGCGAGCGCAGCGCTCAGGAAACCCGCCGACATCGGCTGGCCCAGCAGCACCGCCACGGCCAGCGCTACCAGCAGGCCCTGCGCGCTGCCGGCAAGGGTGGTGAAGAAGACGATCGAAAGCGCTGGCTTCATTGCGGTCTCACTGATGCCGTCACTGCGTGCGGGTGGGCACGTGGTCGTCGGCGCCCGGGACGCCGACGGTCTTTTGCGCCGCATGCTGCGCGGTGCTGGCCGGTTGGCCCTGAAGATCCGGCGTGGTGATGCGCCGCGGCAGGTACTGGTTGGCCGGCTGCGTTTCCCACTCCGGCATCAGCGAGTAGCCGCCGCGCTCGCGGATCGCCTTCGACACGTCGGAATCGGGGTCCTTCACGTCGCCGAACAGGCGCGCGCCGGTGGGGCAGGCCATCACGCAGGCGGGGCGGCGGTCGGCTTCGGGCAGCGTCTCGCTGTAGATGCGGTCCACGCACAGCGTGCATTTGGTCATCACCGCGCGCTCTTCGTCGAGCTCGCGCATGCCGTAGGGGCAGGCCCAGGCGCAATAGCCGCAGCCGATGCACTTGTCGTAATCGACCAGCACGATGCCGTCGTCCTTGCGCTTGTAGCTCGCGCCCGTGGGGCAGACCGGCACGCAGGGCGGCTCTTCGCAGTGCAGGCAGCTCTTCGGGAAATGGATGGTCTCGGTGCCGGGGAAGACGCCGGCCTCGTAGGTCTGCACGCGGTTGAAGAAGGTGCCGGTCGGGTTGGCGTCGTAGGCGTGCTCGTCGGCCAGCGGGCCGGCCGAGCCCGAGGTGTTCCATTGCTTGCAGGAGGTCACGCAGGCATGGCAGCCGACGCAGACGTTGAGGTCGATGACCAGGGCGAGTTGCTTGGCGAGGGTTTCGCCTTGCTCGGCCCGCACGCGAGGGGTGCTCCCTTCGCCGCTGGTGTTGCTCCCTCTCCCTCTGGGAGAGGGTTGGGGTGAGGGCCGGCCAGCGTTTACGCCACTGCCCATACCCTCACCCCGGCCCTCTCCCGCAAGCGGGAGAGGGGGTAAGACGCGGGCCTCGCGGGAGCCTTCCCCGTGCGATACCCGCGGCCCACCCACCATGCCGGGCGCCAACAGATCTTTCAGCCACTGAATCATTTCTTTCGCCCCGCGAAGTAGGTCAGCACATGCTGCGAAGCCTTGCCCAGCACCCCTGGCGGAGCCGGCACCGCGGCGACTTGCGGGAACGTCTCCTCAGGCTCCTCGGGCGCCGCTGGCCGGATGCGCACGCGCACGTCGTACCAGCCGGCCTGGCCCGTGATGGGGTCGGAGTTGCTGATGGTCCGCGCCGTCGTCGTCTGCCGATCGGCGCCATCCCTCAGCGGCAGCTCCTCGGAGATCAGGTGGTTGAGCAGGAAGCCCTTGCGCGACTCGTCGGCACCTGGCGCGAGCTGCCACGCGCCGTCGGCCTTGCCGATCGCGTTCCACGTCCATACCGTGCCCGGTTCCACCGCCTCGCTGTAGCGCAGCATGCAGCGGACCTTGCCCCACTGGCTCTCCACCCAGCACCAGCCGCCGTCGGCAATGCCGGCGGCTTGAGCCGTCGCCGGGTTGACGTGCAGGTAGTTGTGGCTGTGGATCTGGCGCAGCCAGGCGTTCTGCGAATCCCAGGAGTGGTACATCGCCATCGGCCGCTGCGTGATGGCGTTGAGCGGATAGGCCGCGCAGTCGGTCGCGTCGTCCTCGAGCGGCGGGTACCAGAACGGCAGCGGGTCGAAGTACGTGGAGATGCGCTCGCGCAGATGCTCGGGCGGCTGGCGGCCTTGCGTCTTGCCGAGCGCCGCGAGGCGAAAGCTCTGCAGCGTGTCGGAGTACAGCGCGAGCTGCACCGGGTCGTTGCGCTGGCGCCAGCCGTGGTCCTTCGCGAAATCGAGGTAAGGCTGGTTCCAGTTGCGCATGTACTGCATGTCCTCGGGCATGTGGTACTGGAAGACGCAGTTGTTCTTCTCGTACATCTCCCACTGCTTCGGGTTCGGTGCGCCGCGCAGGTGCTGGTCGCCGTTCTCGCCGCGCCAGCCCATCAGGAAACCGAAGCCTGGCTGTGGCTGGAAGTTGACGACGAAATCCGTGTAGCCGCTGAACTTGCGCCCGCCCTCGGCCGTGGTGAAGGCCGGAAACTTCAGCCGCGAGGCCAGTTCGATCAGTACGTCCTGGAAAGGCTTGCACTGGCCCGTGGGCGGCACCACCGGCACGCGCACGGAATCGACGGGGCCGTCGAACTCCGAGATCGGCCGGTCGAACATGCTCATGACGTCGTGGCGCTCGAGGTAGGTGGTGTCGGGCAGCACCAGGTCGGCAAAGGCCACCATCTCGCTCTGGAAGGCGTCGCACACCACCAGGAAGGGAATCTTGAACTCACCGTCCTCCGCCTTGGCGTTGAGCATCTCGCGCACCGCCATCGTGTTCATCGTCGAGTTCCAGGCCATGTTGGCCATGAAGATGAGCAGCGTGTCGATGCGGTAGGGGTCGCCCTTGGTCGCGTTGGTGATCACGTTGTGCATCAGCCCGTG
>NZ_JACDCW010000111.1 GCF_013817345.1 Methylibium sp. | reverse complement strand
GCGTTCCGCGTGATCACCGCGCGCAGCACGGTCTATGCGGCGCTGTATCTGGTGCTGGCCTTCTTCACTGCCGCGTGCGTGTGGATGCTGCTGCAGGCGGAGTTCCTGGCGATCGCGCTGGTGCTGGTCTATGTGGGTGCGGTGATGGTGCTGTTCCTGTTCGTCGTGATGATGCTCGACGCCAACGTCTCGCAACTGCGCGACGGCTTCTGGAAGCATTTCCCGCTGGCCGCGGGCATCGGCGTGGTCATCGCGCTGGAGATGGCTTTCGTGCTGATGAGCGGCTTTCGGCTCGCCGACGCACCGCAGCCCGATGCCGCGGCGCTGGAACTGGGCAACTCCAAGCTGCTCGGCATCGAGATGTACACCGCCTACCTTTACCCCCTGCAGATTGCCGCGGTGCTGCTCCTGGTCGCCATCATCGCGGCGATCGCGCTGACGATGAGAAAGCGCAAGGACAACCGGCAGATCGATGCCGCCACGCAGATCCGTGCGCAAAAGGCCGACCGGGTGCGGCTGGTCAAGATGAAGCCCGAGATGCCACCACCACCTCCGCCACCTGAACCGGCAGGGACGGGGGGGAAGGCATGAGCGTCACGCTAGGACACTACCTCTCGCTCGGCGCAATGCTGTTCGCGCTGTCGGTGATCGGCATCTTCCTCAACCGCAAGAACCTGATCGTGCTGCTGATGGCGATCGAGCTCATGCTGCTCGCCGTCAACCTCAATTTCGTCGCCTTCTCGTACTACCTGGGCGACATGGCCGGGCAGGTTTTTGTGTTCTTCATCCTCACGGTGGCCGCCGCCGAATCGGCGATCGGTCTGGCCATTCTGGTGGTGCTGTTTCGCAACCGATCGACCATCAACGTCGACGAGCTCGACACGCTCAAGGGCTGACCCGCAACGCCGGGCCCCGGCCCGGCGCAGAGAACAACAATGGCAACAGAGCTTTCACAATCGATGCTGGTCGCCGTGCCGCTAGCGCCACTGGTGGGTGCGGTCGGAGCCGGTCTGTTCGGCAAGACCATCGGGCGGCGCGGCGCGCACACGCTCACCATCCTGGGCGTGTTCATCGCCTTCGTCATTTCCGCGATGGTGCTCAGGGCCGTGGCGGTGGACGGCGCACGTTTCGACGCCACCGTCTACGAATGGCTGGTGATCGGCGGCCTGAAGATGGAAATCGGCTTCCTCATCGACGGCCTGTCCGCGATGATGATGGTGGTGGTGACCTTCGTGTCGCTGATGGTGCACATCTACACCATAGGCTACATGGAAGACGATCCCGGCTACCAGCGCTTCTTCGCCTACATCTCCCTCTTCACCTTCTCGATGTTGATGCTCGTGATGAGCAACAACATGCTGCAGCTGTTTTTCGGCTGGGAGGCGGTGGGTCTCGTGTCGTACCTGCTGATCGGCTTCTGGTACACCAAGCCGACGGCGATCTTCGCGAACATGAAGGCCTTCCTGGTCAACCGGGTCGGCGACTTCGGCTTCATTCTCGGCATCGGCTTGCTGCTGGCCTACGGCGGCACGTTGAACTATGGCGAGCTGTTCGCGCAGGCGCCCGAGCTCGCCGCCATCGGCTTCGCCAACCCGTTCGGCGGGGAAGAATGGCTGCTCATCACCGTGGCCTGCATCTGCCTGTTCATCGGCGCCATGGGCAAGAGCGCGCAGGTGCCGCTGCACACCTGGCTGCCCGATTCGATGGAAGGCCCGACGCCGATATCGGCGCTGATCCACGCGGCCACCATGGTCACGGCCGGCATCTTCATGGTGGCGCGCATGTCGCCGCTGTTCGAGCAGTCGGACACCGCGCTGTCCTTCGTGCTCGTGATCGGCGCGACCACGGCCTTGTTCATGGGGTTTTTGGGCATCATCCAGAACGACATCAAGCGCGTGGTCGCGTACTCCACGCTCTCGCAGCTCGGCTACATGACCGTGGCGCTCGGCGTCTCGGCGTACTCGGTCGCGGTCTTTCACCTGATGACGCACGCCTTCTTCAAGGCGCTGCTGTTCCTGGCCGCCGGCTCCGTGATCATCGGCATGCACCACGACCAGGACATCCGCAACATGGGTGGCCTGCGCAAGTACATGCCCATCACCTGGATCACCGCGCTGCTCGGTTCGCTGGCGCTGATCGGCACGCCGCTGTTCGCGGGCTTCTACAGCAAGGACAGCATCATCATCGCGACCGGTGCCAGCGAGCTCTGGGGCTCGAGCTATGCCTACTTCGCCGTGCTGGCGGGCGTGTTCGTCACGGCTTTCTATTCCTTTCGCATGTACTTCCTGGTCTTCCACGGCCCGGAGCGTTTCCGCCACAAGCCCTTTCCCGGCGAGCACGACGCGCATGCCGAACACGACCACGACGACGAACACGCGCACGAGCCGCACGAGTCGCCCTGGGTGGTGACTGCACCGCTGCTGCTGCTGGCCGTGCCCTCGGTGGTGATCGGCTTCATGACCATCGGGCCGATGCTGCACGGCGACTTCTTCGAGGACTCGATCTTCGTCGACGCCGCCCGCCACCCGGCCATGACGGCGCTCGGCGAACAGTTCCACGGCGCGGCGGCGATGGCGCTGCACGGCCTGGTGACCGCGCCGTTCTGGCTGGCGCTGGCCGGCGTCGTGCTCGCCTATGTCTTCTACCTGGTCAAACCCGGCATCCCGGCGGCGATCCATGCGCGCACCGGTTTCCTTTACCGCCTTCTCGACAACAAGTACTACATGGACTGGATCAACGAGAGGCTGCTCGCCCCCGCCACGCGTGGCCTGGGCCGCGGCCTGTGGAAGGGCGGCGACGAGGCGGTGATCGACGGCGTGTTCGTCAACGGCTCGGCGCGCATGGTCGGCCTGACCGCCGGGCTGGCACGCCGGCTGCAGAGCGGCTACCTGTACTGGTACGCGCTGGTCATGATCGTGGGCGTGATCGGTCTGATGACCTGGATGCAGTGGCCGTATTTCATGGCCCTGCTGGGCCGCTGAGATGGGTCTGCTCTCGCTCGCCATCTGGCTGCCGATCGTCTTCGGCGCGCTCCTTCTCGCTTTCGGCCGCGACGAGCACGCGGGCATGGTGCGCTGGATCGCGCTGATCGGCGCCGTGCTCGGCTTCGTGGTCACGCTGCCGCTCGTCACCGGCTTCGACACCGCCACGGCGGCCATGCAGTTCACCGAAAACGTCGCCTGGATCGCGCGCTTCAACGTGCGCTACCACCTCGGCGTGGACGGCCTCTCGGTGTGGTTCGTGCTGCTCACCGCCTTCATCACCGTGATCGTCGTGATCTCGGCGTGGGAGGTGATCACCGAGCGCGTGCACCAGTACATGGGCGCCTTCCTCATCCTCTCCGGCGTGATGATCGGCGTGTTTTCGGCGCTCGACGGCCTGCTGTTCTACGTGTTCTTCGAGGCCACGCTGATCCCGATGTACATCATCATCGGCGTCTGGGGCGGGCCCCGGCGCGTGTACGCGGCGTTCAAGTTCTTCCTGTACACGCTGCTCGGCTCGCTGCTGATGCTGATCGCGTTGATCTTCCTGTACTACAAGTCGGGCGGCAGCTTCGAGATCCTGGAGTGGCACAAGCTGCCGCTGCCGATGACGGCGCAGACGCTGCTCTTCTTCGCGTTCTTCGCCGCCTTCTCGGTCAAGGTGCCGATGTGGCCGGTGCACACCTGGCTGCCCGACGCCCACGTCGAAGCGCCCACCGGCGGTTCGGTGGTGCTGGCGGCGATCATGCTCAAGCTCGGCGCCTACGGTTTCCTGCGCTTCTCCTTGCCCATCGTGCCCGACGCCAGCCAGGCCTGGGCCGGCTTCGTGATCGCGCTGTCGCTCATCGCGGTGATCTACATCGGCCTGGTCGCGCTGGTGCAGCAGGACATGAAGAAGCTGGTGGCGTATTCGTCGATCGCCCACATGGGCTTCGTCACGCTGGGATTTTTCGTCTTCAACGAGCTCGGCGTCGCCGGCGGCATCGTGCAGATGATCAGCCACGGCTTCGTTTCGGGCGCCATGTTCCTGTGCATCGGCGTGCTCTACGACCGCGTGCACTCGCGCGAGATCGCTTCCTACGGCGGCGTCGTGAACACCATGCCGAAGTTTGCCGCGCTGGCGGTGTTCTTCGCCATGGCCAACATCGGCCTGCCGGGCACGGCCGGCTTCGTGGGTGAGTGGATGGTGATCCTGGGCGCCGTGCAGTTCAATTTCTGGATCGGCCTGCTGGCGGCCACCACGCTGATCTTCGGCGCGGCCTACACGCTGTGGATGGTCAAGCGCGTGTACTTCGGCGCGGTGGCCAACGACGACGTGCGCGGGCTCACCGACATCAATTATCGCGAGTTCCTGATGCTAGGCGTGCTGGCGGTGGCGGTGCTGTGGATGGGCGTTTATCCCAAACCCTTCACCGACGTGATGCAGGTCTCGGTGACCGAGCTGCTGCGGCACGTGGCGATCTCGAAGCTGAACTGACAGAGCCGACCCCATGCTTGAAATGAACTGGCTCGCCGTCTACCCGCAGATCCTTCTGCTCGCGATGACCTGCGTCATCGCGCTCGTGGATCTGTTCTCCACCTCGCCGCAGCGCACCCTGACCTACCGCCTGTCGCTCGTCACGCTGGCCGCCGTGGCGGTCTTGCAGCTCATGTACTTCGAGGGCGGCTTCACGCTCTATGCCATGCAGGGCCTGGTGGTGGCCGACCCGATGGGTCACCTGCTGTCCTTCTTCGCCACCGTGGCGATGTTCGTCACGCTGGTCTATGCCCGGCCGTATGCCGCCGACCGCGACATTCTGAAGGGTGAGCTGTTCACGCTGGCGCTCTTCGCGCTGCTCGGTATCCACGTGATGATTTCGGCGAACAACTTCCTGGTGATCTACCTCGGCCTGGAGCTGATGTCGCTGAGCCTTTATGCCCTGGTGGCGCTGCGCCGCGACCATGCCGTCTCGACCGAAGCGGCGATGAAGTACTTCGTGCTCGGCGCGCTGGCTTCGGGCTTCCTGCTGTACGGCATGTCGATGATGTACGGCGCCACCGGCTCGCTCGACATCCAGGGCGTCTTCGCGGCCATCACCGCGGGCGAGGTGAACGCCCAGGTGCTCGTCTTCGGCCTTGTCTTCATCGTCGCCGGCCTGGGCTTCAAGCTGGGCGTGGTGCCGTTCCACATGTGGGTGCCCGACGTCTATCACGGCGCGCCCACCGCGGTCACGCTGATGATCGCCGGCGCGCCGGAATTCGCGGCGTTCGCGATCTGCATCCGGCTGCTCGTCGAAGGCATGATCGGCCTGGCGATCGACTGGCAGCAGATGCTCATCGTGCTCTCGGTCGGCTCGCTGATCCTGGGCAACGTGGCGGCCATCGCGCAGACCAATCTCAAGCGCATGCTGGCCTACTCGGCCATCGGCCAGCTCGGCTTCATGCTGCTCGGCCTGACGCCCACGGTGATCTCCGGCAACACTTTCTCGGCGGCCAACGGCTACAGCTCGGCCATGTTCTACATCGTCACCTACGTGATGACGACGCTGGCGACCTTCGGCGTGATCATGGTGATGGCGCGGCAGGGCTTCGAGGCCGAGGACATCGACGACCTGAAGGGCCTGAACCAGCGCAGTCCGATGCTGGCGGCCGTCATGGGCCTGTGCATGTTCTCGCTGGCCGGCATTCCGCCAACGGTCGGCTTTTACGCCAAGCTCGCCGTGCTGCAGTCCATCGTCTCGACGGGAGCCACCGGCTACATCGTGCTGGCGGTGGTCGCGGTGCTGCTCTCGCTGGTCGGCGCCTTCTACTATCTGCGCATCGTCAAGACCATGTATTTCGACAAGGCCGAGAGCCACGTGTCTCTGAGCAGCGGCCCGGGCGAGGTGAGGGCACTGCTGGCCTTCAACGGCGCGCTGGTGCTGGGGCTGGGCCTCATGCCGGGCGGGCTGATGACGATGTGTGCCGAGGCGATCCGCCTCGCGCTGGCTGGCTGAGGGCGGCGGGCACATGACATCGTCCACCGCAGTGTGGTTGATGCTGGCGCTGGCGGTGCTGGCAGCGAACCTGCCCTTCGTCAACGAGCGTCTGTTCGTCATCGGGCCAATGCGTGCGCCCAAGAACCTCGGCTGGCGGCTTCTGGAATTGCTGGTCTTCGGCGCCGCTGTGGTCGCCTTCGGCATGTTCCTGGAAGCTCGCATCGGCCAGCGCCATCCGCAAGGCTGGGAGTTCTACGCCATCTTGCTGTGCTTGTTCCTCACGCTCGCTTTCCCCGGCTTCGTGTGGCGTGTGCTGCGTCGTCGGCGCGGATGAGGCTCGCACGATGAGCGCCACCGACCCGCTGAACGACGACGCGCACCTGCGCGAGACGTGCATCGACGAGCGCCAGGTGTTCAAGGGCCGCTTCCTCGACGTGCGCCAGCACCGCGTGCGCCTGCCCGACGGCCGCGAAACCGGCCGCGAGTTCGTCGTCCACCCGGGCGCGGTGATGATCGTGCCGCTGCTCAGCGACGGCCGACTCGTCGTCGAACGCCAGTTCCGCTATCCGCTGCGCCGCGCTTTCGTGGAGTTCCCGGCCGGCAAGCTCGATGCCGGCGAATCGCCGCTGAGCTGTGCGGTTCGCGAACTGGCCGAGGAGACCGGCTACCGCGCCACCGAATGGGCGCGCGCCGGCCTGCTGCACAACGCCATCGCCTACTCCACGGAAGGCATCGAGGTCTGGTTCGCGCGCGGTCTCGTGGCCGGCGAGGCGCAACTCGACGCGGGCGAGTTTCTCGACGTCTTCACCACCACACTCGACGAGCTGGAAGCCATGGCCGAGCGCGGTGAGTTGACCGACGCCAAGACGCTGATCGGCATGCTGTGGATCACGCATTGGCGCGCCGGACGCTGGAAACTGAACTGGCAGCAGGCCCCGCATAGCCCGGTTGACGCATGATGCGCACACGCTCATGAAAGTCCTCGACCTGCTGTGCGATGCCGGCCATGCCTTCGAAGGCTGGTTCGGCTCGGAAGACGACTACAGCGCGCAATGCGAGCGCGGCCTGGTCGAGTGCCCGCTGTGCGCCAGCCGCCTCGTCAGCCGCCTGCCCAGTGCGCCGCGGCTCAACCTGTCGGCCGCCCGCGGGTCGGTCGCGGTCGCGGCACCATCCGCCACGCCCGAGCAGCACAGCGTCGAAGCGCTGTGGCTACGCGCGGTGCGCCACGTGATGGCGCAGACCGAAGACGTCGGTGAACGCTTCCCCGATGAGGCCCGGCGTATCCATTACGGCGAGGTGCCCACCCGCGGCATTCGCGGCCGCGCCAGCGGCGAGCAGGCCCAGGCGCTGCGCGACGAGGGCATCGAGGTGCAATCCGTTGTGCTGCCGGAGGCCTTGAAGGGGACGGTGCAGTAGGGCGGGCGGTGTCGTTCTACTTCGGCGCGCCGCGGCCTTCGCCCATTGCGCCCAGCGGCGGGGCCACGTCTTCCAGCGGCCTGCGTTCTGCATTCACCGCGAAGCGCAGCGCCAACAGGCCCGCTGCAATCACCAGCACGGCGCCGATCGCGTAGCCCACGGCCACGGCGCCGCGGCTGCCGGTCTCTATCAGCATGCCGAACAGCCATGGCGCCGCAAAGCCGCCCGCGCCGGTGCCCACCGCGTAGAACAAGGCGATGGCCAGACCGCGCATCTCGAGCGGGAACACTTCGCTGACCGTGAGGTAAGCCGAACTGGCCGCGGCCGAGGCCAGGAAGAAGACGGCCGACCACGCCAGCGCCTGACTGCGCGCATCCAGCCAGCCCTGCATGAAAGCCCAGCCGGTCAACGCCAGGCCGATGCCCGACGCCACGTAGGTGAAGGCGATCATCCGGCGACGGCCGACGCGGTCGAACAGCGGCCCGAGCAGCAGCGGCCCCAGCACGTTGCCCAGCGCGAACGGAAAGATGTAGAGCGCAACGAGGTGGTCGGCCACGCCGTGAAAGCGCGTGAGCACCAGCGCGTAGGTGAAGAAGATCGCGTTGTAGAAGAACGCCTGCGACACCATCAGCGCCAGGGCCACGCCGCTGCGCTGCGGGTAGCGCTGCAGCAGCACCTGGGCGACTTGCCGCAAGGTGGGCGACGCCTGGGTGCTGAAAGCGACGCGGCCGGTTGCGGCGGGCAGCTTGCCGTGCCGCGCTTCGACTTCGGCCTCGACGGTGGCCATGATGCGTTCGGCCTCGTCGGCCCGGCCGTGGGAGATGAGCCAACGCGGGCTCTCCGGCACGTTGCGCCGCACCAGCACGATGGCAACGGCGAGCAGCGCACCCAGCGCGAAGCCGGCGCGCCAGCCCCACGCGGGACCGAGCACGCGCTCGTCGAGCAGCACGAGGCTCAGGCCCGCCCCAAGTGCGGCGCCGAGCCAGAAGCTGCCGTTGATGGCCAAACTGACGCGGCCGCGCACGCGCGCCGGCACCAGCTCGTCGATGGCGGCGTTGATCGCCGCGTATTCGCCGCCGATGCCCAGGCCGGTGACGAAGCGACACACCGCGAAGAAGGCGAAGCTGGTCGAGAACGCCGTGGCCAGCGTGGCGAGCGCGTAGATCGTCAAGGTGATCAGGAACAGCTTCTTGCGGCCGAGCCGGTCGGTGAGCCGACCGAACAGCAACGCGCCGATCACCGCGCCGCCGATGTAGATCGAACCCGACCCGCCGATCTGCGCCGCAGTGAGCCCCAGCGTGTCGTCGCGCTGCAGCACGCCGCCCAGGGAGCCGACCAGGGTGACCTCCAGCCCGTCGAGCATCCAGGCCACGCCCAGCGCGATGACCACCCGCCAGTGCCAGCGCGACCAGGGCAGGCGGTCGAGGCGGGCGGGGATGTCGCTGTGTAGGGTAGTCATGCGCAACCATAAAGCAGCAAGCCCCGCACGCTCCGGTCGCGCGAACTGCTCACTGAGCGCGGCCGCTTGTGGCCTAATCGCGGGTTGATTTTCCAAACCACATCCGGAGCCATCATGGGCAACAAGATCAAGACCGAAGCCGACCGCCGCGCCACTCCCCGGCCCGTGGCGCCGGCCGGCGTGACCGTCACCACCACCCGCGGCCAGAAGGTCAGCCTCGAGCGCGGCTCGCACACGCGCAGCAAGAAGAACCCCGGCAAGCGGGCCAAGAAGGGCGGCTGAAGCCGCGACCGCGCCGCCGAACGCAGCAGCCGTGGCAAAGCAAGGCACCCTCTAGCCGGAGCGCGGCCGTGCCGCCTTGCCACAGGCCTCTCTGGCGTGGCGGGTAGCGTTGCGAAGCAAGACACGCTCGATTCCGCCCTCGTGGCGTGTCACGTTCGGGTTGAGCTGCGCTCATCGCCTCATCGCTCCGTTCTCGACTGCTGCAAGTTGCCCTGATGCTGCGCATCACCGAACTGCGCCTGCCGCTCGATCACGCTGCTGACGTGCTGCCCGCGGCGATCGCGGCTCGCCTCCGGATCCCGGACGACGAGTTGCTGGGCTTCGAACTTTTCAAGCGCAGCTACGACGCGCGCCGCAAGTCGGCCGTGGTGCTCATCTACACCGTCGACTGCGAGCTGCGCGGCGACGAGGCGGCCGTGCTCCGGCGCTTCGCCGCCGATCCCCATGTGCGGCCCAGCCCCGACACGCGCTACCGCCTGGTCGCGCAGGCGCCCGCCGACTTCGCCGCGCTGCAGCGCCCGCGCCCGCTGGTCGTCGGCTTCGGCCCCTGCGGTCTCTTCGCGGCGCTGATCCTGGCGCAGATGGGCCTGCGCCCGATCGTGCTGGAGCGTGGCAAGGAGGTTCGGCAACGCACCAAGGACACCTGGGGCCTGTGGCGCCAGGGTGTGCTCGATCCGGAGTCGAACGTGCAGTTCGGCGAGGGCGGCGCCGGCACCTTTTCCGACGGCAAGCTGTGGAGCCAGATCAGCGATCCGCGGCACCTCACGCGCAAGGTGCTCGCCGAGTTCGTGAAGGCGGGCGCACCCGAAGAAATCCGTTTCGTCGCCAAGCCGCACATTGGCACCTTCCGGCTGGTGAGCATGATCGAGAAGATGCGCGCCGACATCGAGCGAATGGGCGGCGAGGTGCGTTTCGGGCAGCGCGTGACCGATGTGCTGATCGAGCGCGGCGCCCGCGACAGTGATGCGGATGCCGGGCACATCCGTGGCGTGATCCTCGCCTCGGGGGAGGAGCTGCGCGCCGACCATGTCGTGCTCGCCCTGGGCCACAGCGCGCGCGACAGCTTCGAGATGCTGCACCGGCGCGGCGTGCACATGGAGGCGAAGCCCTTCTCGATCGGCTTTCGCATCGAGCACCCGCAAGGACTCATCGACCGCGCACGTTTCGGCCCGAACGCGGGCCACCCCTTGCTCGGCGCGGCCGACTACAAGCTGGTGCACCATGCGAGCAACGGGCGATCGGTCTACAGCTTTTGCATGTGCCCGGGCGGCACCGTGGTGGCCGCCACTTCCGAGCCGGAGCGCGTAGTGACCAACGGCATGAGTCAGTACTCGCGCAACGAGCGCAACGCCAATGCCGGCATCGTCGTTGCGGTTGCGCCGCAAGACTACCGGCAGGACGGCCTCAGCGAAGGCCCCGTAAGTCCGCTCGACGGCATGGCGTTCCAGCGTTTCTGGGAATCGCGCGCTTACGTGCTGGGCGGGGGCGGCTACCGCGCACCAGGGCAACTCGTCGGCGACTTCATTCAGGGCCGGCGCAGCACCGCCCTGGGCAGCGTGCTGCCGTCCTACCAGCCTGGCGTGCACCTGACCGACCTGGCCGAGCCGGGCCGCGGCAGCCTGCCCGACTATGCGCTGGCCGCCATTCGGGAGGCGTTGCCGGCCTTCGACCAGCAGATCAAGGGCTTCTCGATGACGGACGCCGTGCTCACCGGCGTGGAAACGCGCACCTCCTCGCCGCTGCGCGTCAGCCGCGGCCGCGACTACCAGAGCCTCAACGTGCGCGGCCTGTATCCGGCCGGCGAGGGCGCGGGGTATGCGGGCGGCATCATGTCGGCCGGGGTCGACGGCATCGAGGTGGCCGAGGCCCTGGGCGCGCAACTGCTGGCCGGACTGGGCCCGCGAACGCAAGCCATCCCTTGAGTGCCGGCACATGGCGGCGACTTCGCACCCCTCGAACCGGAGACCTGCATGCCCTTGACCTACGCCGAAGAACACCGCGCTTTGCAAGACCGCTTCGATACACGCCGGCTCGCCGATACCCTGCTGGAGGTGATCGTGCACGACGAGATCACCGACGCCGACCGCGCTTTCATCACCTCGCGCGACATGTTCTGGCTGGCCAGCGTCGACCCGGCCGGCCAGCCGACCGTTTCGTACAAGGGCGGCGCTCCGGGTTTCGTGGCGGTGCTCGACGCGCGCACGCTAGCGTTCCCGTGCTTCGACGGCAACGGCATGTACTACTCGATGGGCAACATGGTCGCCAATCCGCAGATCGGCCTGTTGTTCATGGACTTCGAAACACCGTTCCGGCTGCGCGTTCAGGGCAGCGCCACGCACGACGACGACCCGACGCTGATGGCCCGCTTTCCAGGCGCACAGTTTGTCGTGCGCGTGGCGGTGAGTGCCATCTTTCAGAACTGCCCGCGCTATGTGCACCGGATGAAGAAAGTGGCCGACTCGAGCTATGTGCCGGCGGCCGACGGAACAGCCCCGCTGGCCGGCTGGAAGCGGCTGGACTTCATTCAGCCGAGCCTGCCCGGCTACGACCGGGGCCGCACCGAAGCCGCGGGCGGACCCCTGAGCATCGAAGAGTGGTCGGCCAAGGTGGCGGCGGGCGATCCGCAAGCCTGATCACGGTTTCATTCCGACACCTCCTGGAGCACTCCGTGCGCTACCTGCTTGCCTTGTCGATCCTTCTGAGCGCTGCGCTGGCGCAGGCTCAGGACAGCCACCGCCGCGACTGGCTGCGCAATCCCGCCATGGGCAACTACAAGGCCTATGCCGAGTTCAAGATGGCCCGTTACGCGGCGGCGCGCGAAATCCGGGAAACGCTCGCCGAGGTCGGCAATGGCGACGCCCTGTTCAACCTCGCCATCCTGGCGGAAGACGGGCTCGACGAGCCGCGCGATATGAACAAGGCGGAATCCCTCTGCACCGGTGCGGCGCGGGCCGGCAATTTCAAGGCCCAGTACCGGCTGGGCATGCTCTACAGCGCCGGCGAACTGCTGCCGAGGGACGATGCGAAGGCGCGCATCTACCTCACCATGGCCGCAGGGCGGTGACAAGGACGCCATTGCGCGCCTGGCCACGCTCGACAAGCCGGCGTCCGAACTCACGCCCTTTCAGCAGGCTGAACTGCTGAGCGGCACCGGCCGCCACGGCGAGGCCGCGGGGAACAGAAGTATCCGGCCGCGGTATCAACTCTGACCTCCGGCATGGCTGCGAGCTTGCATTGACTCGTGGGACGCGACCGGTGCGCGGCAGG
>NZ_JACDCW010000195.1 GCF_013817345.1 Methylibium sp. | reverse complement strand
GCACAGGTCGCTCGCCGCCAATGTCCGCTTCTGTACTGGGTCCCTGTGTCAGCCGCCCGTCTGTCTAGCCGTTGGTTGATTGCCTCTGTCCGTGATCAGCGAGGAGCGCCACATCACGCGGTCAGCGGAAGCGGTGAACCCATCTTTGGAGCCGCTGTCTCACCAAGGCGCAAGCTGAAGAGGGGGAACAGTACGGGGTGATGCGAGCGGGCTTGATTCGACGCCGACTGCATCGCCTGCGCGCCGTGCAGGGGCTACCGGTTCGCTCGGACGCGCCGCATTTACACAAACCTCCGCCGATCGCGCGCGGGATCGAACCGCATTTCACATAAGATCGCTTCGCAATGTCCCGAGCGACAATTTAGCGCCTCAGTGAGCGAAGTGTTCGCGGTGCGACTAGGTTTCTGGCGGCCGGCGACTAACGGCGCCTCCAACCCTTTTCGGCCATGCAGTGATACAGCGCGATCTGGCGCTCTTGCTCGCCCGTAACCGTCGCTACCTGCGCGCGACACTGCGATAGTGCCTGATCGAACGGCTGCGCTCCCGAACCAGTCCAGCCGGGATCGGTGGTGGCGCAGGCGGCAAGCAGGGAGGCCGCCGCAATCAAAATCCCAGTTCGACGAGACACAAAAAGGTCCTCCTTGGCGATAGCGGACCTAGGCCGCGAGCCGGTCTCCCGCAACTAACCTGTGGATGTCCGCTTTCCACCCATTGCGGACATCAAAAAAGCCCAGGCTTCAGCTTAGCTACTTGCGTCGGCCCGCCTTCCTCGTTTTTGCGCCGGTTCTTGTCCGCAGAATCTTCCTTGTGCGGCTTGTCAGATTGACGCCGTGACGGCCGATTACCGACGCCCCGGCAACCCTGCGGGCTCAAGGTGAGAGATTGCGACTTGGCGGGTTGCGCAACAAGCGAGGCGGCTACGGTCGAGGTAACCGAGGCAAGCAAGGGCGCGCGCATCACAGATCTCCGCTGTATTCTCTGTGTGAGACACTAAAGCGATAAGCCGCTCTGTTCGCGCAAACTTGCTGCACTGAATGCCAAATTCTGGCACGGATGCGCGATGCTTGACCGTTTTGACCTCGCGCTGCTGAATCTCGTCCAGCGGAACGACTCTCAGACCAGCGATGCTCTTGCTCGCCACGTTGCGCTTTCGCCCTCTGCAATCGCACGTCGCCTACGCAGGTTACGGGGCGACGGATGGATCAGTCGGACCATAGCCCTTCTATCGCCGCGCCTGACCGAACGGCGTTTGCGGGCGATTGTGTTGGTGCAGCTCAGCGAGCACGCCAACCAGCGCGGCAAGACGGCACTTTTGAAGCGCATCGATCAGGCGCTGCAGGTTCAATTCTGTTACGAGCTCGCAGGAGTTCACGACTTGCTCCTGCTATTCGACTGCATCAGCATGGCCGAGTTCAATGAGGTCGTCGAAGCGGTGCTAGTCGCCGACGCGACTGTCCGCCGGTACGAAACTAGCGTCGTCAAACAGGAATTTAAATTCGCGCCTTTCATTGAGCTATCAGAGCGCGACTGAGCAGTGTCGAAGTAAATTAGACGCCTTCTTTTATCCTGACTGAGGTGTAGATCTTTTCATGCAGAGTCGCCGGGCTAATGTCCGCTTCCGACCCAAAGATACGGTAATGGGCCGCGCTTCCAGTTCGTCTGGAGGAGTGGCTGTCCCCCGATCATGATGGAGTGACGGGGTTTCAGGTGTGGTGCCAGAGCCCCGCAGCCTGATGGAGGACAGCCATGGAGTATTATGCCGGATTGGACGTGTCGCTGGAACAGACCAGCGTGTGCGTGGTGGACACGCAAGGCCAGGTGGTTCGTGAAGCGAAGGTTGCGAGCGAGCCAGAAGCCTTGATCCGTTTCTTGCGTGGTGAGGGGCTGGAGCTTGGCAGGGTCGGGCTTGAGGCAGGGCCGCTGTCGCAATGGCTCCATGCCGGACTGGTTGCCGCCGGCTTCGAGGCGGTGCTGCTCGAGACGCGGCACGTCAAGGCGGCCTTGTCGGCAATGACGGTGAAGACCGACCGGCGTGATGCGCGCGGCATTGCGCAGCTGCTGCGCCTTGGCTGGTATCGGCCGGTGCACGCCAAGTCTGCAAGCGCGCAGGAAGTGCGCTCGCTGCTCACCGCCCGCAAGCTCATCCAAGGCAAGCTGCTCGACATCGAGAGCGGCATTCGAGGGGTGCTGCGTGGCTTTGGCCTCAAGGTCGGCACGATCAGCCGCGGCAGGTTCGAGGCGCGGATCCGTTGCCTTGTTGAAGGCCAGGCCATGCTCGAGACGGTCATCGGCTCGATGCTCACGGCCCGCGCCGCCTTGCAGGCTGAGTTTGCGCGTCTTCACCGAGCGCTGCTGGCTCTCGTGCGTGCTGATCCTGTCTGTCGGCAGCTGATGAGCGTGCCTGGCGTCGGCGCAGTGGTCGCCATCACCTTCAGGAGCGGAGTGGATGACCCGATGCGCTTCCGGCGCTCGCGCGATGTCGGGCCTCACTTTGGCCTCACGCCCCGCAAGTATCAGTCCGGCGAGATCGATGTGACCGGCTCGATCAGCAAGGTCGGCGATCGCATGGTGCGGACCGCGCTCTACGAAGCCGCCAGCGTGATGCTCACCCGCACGGTGCGCATGTCGCCGTTGAAGAGCTGGGCACTTGGCGTGGCCAGGCGGCGCGGCACAAAGAAGGCGCGGGTTGCGCTGGCGCGCAAGCTCGCTGTCATCCTCCACCGCATGTGGGTCGATGGCACCAGCTTCCGCTGGACCAACGAGGCCAGCGCCATGGCATGAGGAGGAGAGCTTAAGAGATCGGGCCGGCCAGCAAGGCCGACCCGTAGTCCCACCGCTGGGACGGTGAAGTTGGTGAAGCCGCAATGTCCGCAGTAGCTGCAGAACTCGTTCTACAGACTACGCCCCAAAGATGGGCTCACCGCTTCCTCTGACCGTATGA
>NZ_JACDCW010000018.1 GCF_013817345.1 Methylibium sp. | reverse complement strand
CCACGAAGCCGATCGCCAGCGCGAACAGCGCCGTGCTGCCGAAAGCCAGCAACAAGGTCAGCACCAGCGAGTCGGTGCGCGCGCGCTCGCGCTCGTCGAGCGTCTCGGCCACGCGCACCTGGCACAAGCGCCGGCCGCACTCGACCGCATGCACCGCCACGCGCACCGGCAGCCCATCGAGCCGGGTCTCGAACAGGCGGCGCTCGCCGCGCTCCAGCGCCAGACGCGGCTCGCGCAGCAGGGCATCGCCGGCGATCGGCTCGCCGTCGGGGCCGAGCACCACGAAGAACACGGCCACGGTGCTGCTCGTGCGCAGCGACTCCTCGGTCTGCGCATTGAGGTCGAAACGCACCTCGTCGCCCGCCACGTGCACGAGGTTGCCGAGCGCCAGGGCCCAGTCGCCGAGCGCCGCGTCGTAAGCGGCGTTCATGCGCTGCATCTGGCTGCGCAACTCGAGAGAAGCCCGCAAGGGCGCGATCAGCAGCATCACCAGCAGCACCCACAGCATGAGGGTGGCCTTGAGGCTGCGCAGCATCAGGACCCCGCAGGCGGCGTGGCGGGGGCGAGAACTTCTTCGACGAGGTAGCCGAAGCCGCGAACCGAGCGGATGCGCAACCCGGCCGGCTCGATCTTGGGCCGCAGCCGCGAGACGTAGACCTCCACCGCGTTCTCCGACAGCGCATCGTCCCAGCCGCTGATCGCCTGCAGGATCTGCTCCTTGCCGACGACGTGACCGACGCGCCCGAGCAGGTACTCCAGCACCGCCCACTCGCGTGCCGACAGCTCCAGCGCCTGCGCGCCGATCCAGGCGCGGCGGGCCTCGATGTCCATGCGCAGCCCGCCCATGGAAAGCACGCTGCCCTGGCGGGCCTGGTGACGCCGCGTCAGCACACGCACGCGGGCGATCAGTTCGGCCAGCGCGAAGGGCTTGACGAGGTAGTCGTCGGCGCCGGTTTCCAGGCCGTGGACCCGGTCCTCGATGGCGTCACGTGCGGTGAGGATGAGCACGGGCAGCGTCGAGCCCTGCGCGCGCACGCGCCGCAGCGTCTCGAAGCCGTCGATGCCGGCCAGGCCGATGTCGAGGATGAGCAGATCGTAGGGATCGGCCTTGACCGACGCCGGCACCGGCTCGCCGCGTGCCGTGTGATCGACCACCCAGCCCTGCGAACGCAGCGCCCGGGCGGTGGACTCGGCCACGGCCGGATCGTCTTCGGCGAGCAGGATGTGCATGGTGGTGAGTGGCGTTGCGGGCAGGTCGCGCGCACGGGTCGAACGAACGACGCCGGGCACTGTAGCGCCGGTGCAGAGGCCGTGCGGGTCAGCATCGTCAGGCGCGAGGGCAGCGTCCTGACGTGGTGCTGACGCAGGGCCGCCGGCGCGGCTTCAGAAGAACGCCTGGATCCCCGTCTGCGCCCGGCCGAGGATCAACGCATGCACGTCGTGCGTGCCCTCGTAGGTGTTGACCACCTCCAGATTGACCATGTGGCGGATCACGCCGAACTCGTCGGAGATACCGTTGCCGCCGAGCATGTCGCGCGCCGTGCGAGCGATGTCGAGCGCCTTGCCGCAGGAGTTGCGCTTCATCAGCGAGGTGATCTCGGGCGCTGCCGTGCCTTCGTCTTTCATGCGGCCCAGGCGCAGGCAGCCTTGCAGGCCGAGCGTGATGTCGGTCTGCATGTCGGCGAGCTTCTTCTGGATCAGCTGGTTGGCGGCCAGCGGGCGGCCGAACTGCTGGCGGTCGAGCACGTACTGGCGGGCGCGGTGCCAGCAGTCTTCCGCGGCCCCGAGGGCGCCCCAGGCGATGCCGTAGCGCGCGCTGTTCAGGCAAGTGAACGGGCCCTTCAGGCCGCGCACTTCGGGGAAGGCGTTTTCCTCCGGGCAGAACACCGCGTCCATGACGATCTCGCCGGTGATGCTGGCGCGCAGGCCGACCTTGCTGTGGATGGCCGGTGCCGACAGTCCCTTGGCGCCCTTGTCGAGGATAAAGCCGCGGATCGCGCCCTCTTCGTCTTTGGCCCAGACGAGAAAGACGTCCGCGATCGGCGAGTTGGTGATCCACATCTTGGTGCCGGTCAACTCGAAGCCGCCGGCCACCTTGCGGGCCCGGGTCACCATGCTGCTCGGGTCGGATCCGTGGTTCGGCTCGGTCAGGCCGAAGCAGCCGATCCATTCACCGCGTGCCAGGGGCGGCAGGTATTTTTGTTTCTGTGCCTCGGTGCCGAAGGTCTCGATCGGCACCATGACCAGCGAAGACTGCACGCTCATCATCGAGCGGTAGCCGGAATCGACGCGCTCGACTTCCCGCGCGACCAGGCCGTAGCAGACGTAGTTGAGCGCGGCGCCGCCATAGGCTTCGGAGATCGTGGCGCCGAGCAGGCCGAGCTCGCCCATCTCTCGAAAAATCGCCGGGTCGGTCTTCTCGTGGCGGAAGGCCTCGAGCACCCGCGGCGCGAGCCGACCCTGACAGTAGTCGCGCGCCGCGTCACGAACCGCGCGCTCGTCGCCGGAGAGTTGCGAATCGAGCAGAAGGGGGTCGTCCCAATGGAAAGCAGCAGCCATGTTTTTTGCTCCTGAGAGTGACCATCGAGTTTAGCGAGGGCTGTGCGGCGGCCAGACGACGCGGGTCGGCATGGGTCGCACTTCGGCGCGCGAGTGAACCGATGCGGGTAAATACCAGTCTCAACGGAGTTGGTTAAACAAGGAACCTGCTGGTTAGCGTGCGCTCGCTCTCTTGGTATTGACCATTCCTGTGGATAATCAATCGAACTGAATGGAGCGTTGCATGCGCTTTTAGCACTCCACATACGTGAGTGCTAGTATTGCCGCCGAAAAGGAGATCCCTCGATGTCCACAGCTGCTGTTCACGCTTTTCCCATGGCCGGCGCCTCGCCGGTGCCCATGCTGCGCGATCCGTGGGCGCTGGTGCCCTCGCTCGGCAACCTCGACGCCTACATCTCGGCCGTCAACCGCCTGCCCATGCTCACGCTCGAGGAAGAGCAGTCGCTGGGCCGGCGCCTGAGCCAGCACAACGATCTCGAGGCCGCGGGGCGGCTGGTGATGTCGCACCTGCGCCTAGTGGTGTCGGTGTCGCGCCAGTACCTGGGCTACGGCCTGCCTCACGGCGACCTGATCCAGGAAGGCAATGTCGGCCTCATGAAGGCCGTCAAGCGCTTCGACCCGAGCCATGGCGTGCGCCTGGTCAGTTACGCGCTGCATTGGATCAAGGCCGAAATCCACGAGTACGTGTTGAAGAACTGGCGCATGGTCAAGCTGGCCACCACCAAGGCGCAGCGAAAGCTCTTCTTCAATCTGCGGTCCATGAAACAAGGCTTCAAGGGCGACGCCGACGACGCCGACCTTCACCGCAGCACCCTGACCGATGCCGAGATCGACATCGTCGCGCGCGACCTCAACGTCAAGCGCGAAGAGGTGATCGAGATGGAAACGCGCCTGTCCGGCGGCGATGTGGCCCTCGAACCGCAGACCGACGACAGCGAGGAGAGCTATGCACCGATCGCCTACCTCGCAGATGAAAGCGCCGAGCCGACCCGCGTGCTCGACGCCCAGCGCCGCGACGTGCTGGCCAGCGACGGCATCAGCCAGGCCCTGGAGGTGCTCGACACGCGCAGCCGGCGCATCGTCGAAGAGCGCTGGCTCAAGGTCAACGACAACGGCTCGGGCGGCATGACGCTGCACGAACTGGCCGCTGAATACGGGGTGAGTGCCGAGCGCATCCGCCAGGTCGAGGTGGCGGCCATGAAGAAGATGCGGAAGGCCTTGGCTGAGTACGCCTGAACATCAACTCGCCAAAACGAAGGCGGCCCGCGGGCCGCCTTTTTCGTGGCCGCCTGCTGATCGAAATCAGGCGAGCAAGCGCTTCAGATCAGAGACCCACGCCTCGACCGGCTGGCCGTAGCGTACGAACAGGCGCAGCCGCCCCTGCGGATCGAACACGTACGCGCCGGCCGTGTGGTCCACCGAGTAGCTGCCGGGCTCCTTGCCTGGCACCTTCTGGAAATAGGCCTTGAACGACTTGGCCAGCGCCTGTGTCTGCTCGACCGTGCCTCGCAGGGCAATGAAGCTCGGGTCGAAGTTCGCCATGTACCGCTCGAGCAGCTTGGGGGTGTCGCGCTCGGGATCGACCGTGACGAACAGGGCCTGCAGCCGCTCACCGTCTTCGCCCAGCTTTTCCTTCACGGCGGCCAGTTCGGCCATCGTGGTCGGGCAGACATCCGGGCAATGGGTGAAGCCGAAGAAAACCACCACCGCCTGGCCCTTGAAGTCGGCCAGCGTGCGCTGGCGACCGCCGATGTCCGGCAGCGACAGCTCGCCGCCGTAGTCGGCGCCGGTGATGTCGATCGCCTGAAAGCCGGCGGCGGGTGCCTGGCGCTCGCAGCCCGCGAGCAGGGCCGCGGCCGTGACAAGAAGAAGAGTGAAACGTCGGAGCATCGGTTCAACCGCGCAGCAGCGGGTCCAGGTAATGATCGGTCAGCAGCGCGGCGAACAGCAGCGACAGATGCCAGATCGAAAAACGGAAGGTGCGCCGCGCCAGCGCCTCGCTATAGCCGCGCCACAGCTTGAAGGCGTAGGCACAGAAGCCGGCGCCGAGCAGCACGGCGGCGACGAGATAGATCCAGCCGCTCATGCCATAGACGAAAGGCAGCAAGGTCGCGGCGAACAGCACGAAGGTGTAGAGCAGGATCTGCAGCCGCGTGAAATCATTGCCGTGGGTGACGGGGAGCATCGGCAGGCCGGCGCGCGCATAGTCTTCGCAACGGTACAGGGCCAGCGCCCAGAAATGCGGCGGCGTCCACAGGAAGATGATGAGGCACAACATCAGCGCCTCGGGCCCGACCTCGCCGCGCATGGCGGCCCAGCCCAGCACCGGCGGCATCGCGCCCGACGCACCGCCGATGACGATGTTCTGCGGCGTGGCCGGCTTGAGCAGCACGGTGTAGACGACCGCATAGCCGACGAAGGTGGCGAAGGTCAGCCACATGGTCAGCACGTTGACCCAGAACCCCAGCACCGCCATGCCGGCACCGCACAGCAGCACCGCGAAGCCGAGCGTGTGCCGGTTGTCGAGCTCGCCCTTGGCGGTGGGCCGCCAGGCGGTGCGCTTCATCTTCGAATCGATCGTCTGCTCGACCAGGCAGTTGAAGGCCGCCGCGGCGCTGGCCACCAGCCAGATGCCGACCGTCGCCGCCAGCGCCACGCCCCAGGCGGCGAGCGAGGGCCAGCCCGGCACCGCGAGCAGCATGCCGATGACGGCGCAGAACACGATCAGCTGCACGACGCGCGGCTTGGTCAGGGCGCTGAACTGGCGCCAACGGGCCAGCCACGAGGGCAGCGCGGTGGACGGGGTCGCGAGGGTGTCGGACATGGCAAGCGCCGATGCTAGAGAGTGCCGCGCGCCGGGACGGCGCCCGGGCGCCGCGACCTGGCTTCGGCACCCTTGATTTCGGTGCGCCCGCGTTCGAGTTCGACGAGGTCCAGCTCGGTGTGTTCGGTGGCAACGCCGCGCATCATCAACGCCGTCAGCAGCAGCACCAGTGCGGCTGCGCCTCCAGTGTGGCCCAGGGCAGCGGCCAGCGGCCAGCCGAGCACGACATTGCTGACGCCGCTCGCTAGCTGCCACAGGGCTATGGCGACCAGGCCATAGGCAAATCGCCGCAACGCCGCGCGCCGCGAAAGGCGCCAGGCCAGTGCGGCGAGCGCGGCCAGCAGCACCGCGGCGCCGAGCCGGTGCGCCATGTGGATGGCGGTCAGCGCCTCGAAGGGCAGCCAGCCGCCGCCCGCGCCGACGCCGAGCGGTCGCAGCAGCGCAAAGCCTTGTTCGAAGTCCATCGCCGGCCACCAGCGGCCCTGGCACATCGGGAAATCGGTGCAGGCCAGCACCGCATAGTTTGTGCTGACCCAGGCGCCAAGTGCGATCTGGAGCCCGGCCAGCGTTGCCACCGCCACCATGCCGCGCCTGAGCGCAGGGCTGACCCCCACCGGCTCGCCTCGCCCACCCCAGGCCTGTACCGCCAGCAGAACCAGCAAGGCCAGACCGCCGAGCAGGTGCGCCGTGACGATCGCCGGGTACAACTTGAGCGTCACCGTGAAAGCCCCGAAGGCGCCCTGGATGCAGACCCACACCAAGGTCGCCGTCGCCCACCAGGGCGAGGTGAACGGCGCCGCATGGATCGGCGTGCGCTGCGCCCGGCGGCGCTGCTCGCGCCACTGCTGCCAGGCGAGCGCCGTCATCGCGATGATGAGCACGCCCACGCCGGTGGCGAGGTAGCGGTGCAGCATCTCGATCCAGGCCTTCGCATGGGTGACCGGGCCGCTCGGCAGGGCCGTTTCGGCGGCCCGAATGGACTCGCGGGCCCCCACCGGGCTGGCGCTTCCGTAGCAGCCGGGCCAGTCGGGGCAGCCCAGGCCGGAGTCGCTGAGCCGGGTGAAGGCGCCGAACAGCACCAGATCGAAGGTGAGGAACAAGGTCAGCAGGGTCAAGGCGTGACGGCGCCGGCTGCGGTCGGCGCCGCGCGTTCTCGCCCACACCCAGGCCAGCGGGCCGAGCGCGATGAGGATGCCGAGCAGCGCCATGCGTGCAAGCGGCTGCAGATCGACAAGCGAGGAGCTGTCCATGTGCGCTTCAGCGTCCTGCCGGGTCCCAGTTCGCCGAGGCGCGCAGCAGCTTCTCGAGATCGTGTTTGATGGCCGACGCATCGCTGGGCGCGGGGAAACGCATCATGTAGTTGCCGAGCGGATCGACGACGTGGAAATGCGCCGCCAGGCTCTGCCCGGGGGCCGCTTGCAGCCATCCGGCCAACGCCTCGCGCGGCGCACGCAGCACCAATGCACCCTGCAGGGCAGGCAGCAACTCGGGGCGCACGGCGGCCTTGTCGTCGATGAGCCAGACGCGGTCTACGCGGCTTCGGTTCTTGCCGAGCGCCTCGCGCAGCTGCCTCTGCAGGTAGAGCTGCCGTTCGCAAAGCGCGTCACAGGCGCCGCCGGCCACCGTCACGAGCAGCCACTGGCCCTTGAGCGCCGCCGGGGCGACGCTCGCGCCCTGCAGATCCGTGAGCGGCAGTGCTCCCAAGTCCGGAAAAGGCTGCTGGGGCTGGATGAGCACGCCGTGGTTGGTGCCGCCTTGCGGGCGGATCAGGTAGTAGGTGACATAAGACGCGATCACCGGCGCGGCGCAAACGAGCAGCACCAGCAGCATCTTGAGCCGGCCGTGGCGTGCCTGCGCGCGGGGAAGCACGGGCGAAGGCAGGCTGTGGACCGCGAAGTTCAGCGGCTCGGGCGTCGCCGCCTCACCGGTGCGAGCGTCGCTGCCGTAGCCGGGGCTGGAGGAGTTGGAACCAGACATACAAACCGGTGAAGAGGGTGGCCAGGGCGAACCACTGGAAGGCATAGCCGTAGTGCTTGTGAACGTCGGCCGCGGGGAGCGGCCACTCACGCAACAAGCCATCATGAAGCGCTTCGTCGCTGCTTTGCATCACCGTGAGCGGCCGAAGCAACAAGCCGGTTTCGCGACCGTAGCCTTCGAGGTGGATATTTTGCCGGAGCCGGCCGGCCTCGCCCTCGGCGAAGTCGTAAAGGGCAGCCGGCGGCCCGGCAATGCGGCCGCTCACGCTCACCGCGCCGGACGGCGTGGGCACTTCGGGCAGCAGCGCGCGGTCGAGTCGGTGGCGTGGCGCCCAGCCGCGCTGGACCAGCACTGCGTCGCCCGGGGCGAGTTCCAGCGGTGTGAGAACGAAGAAGCCGGGCCGTCCGTTCATCTGCCGGTTGTCGAGAAAGACGGTGTGCTCGGCCAGCCAGCGACCACCGAGCGTAACGCCGCGGTAGTGTTGATCAGCGGCGGCCTCAAGGCTGCGTGCCAGGTCGGCGGGCGCAAGCGCCGGCAGGCTGCTACGCGCTTGCAGGCCGGCCTGCATCGCCTCCTTCTGGGCGGCTCGAGAGAGCTGCCACAGGCCCAGGCGCGCCGTCACCCCCACAGCGACCAGCGTGGCGAGCAAGACGACCCATCGGCGTGCGTTGGCACTCACACGAAGCGCGCCGTGGCGTTGCCATACAGTGAGCGCATGAAGTGGATCGTGGGGCTGGCCTTCTTCGGCATCATCGTGGCGCTGGCCTCTGCCGGCCGTGCCTTGCTGGGTGACGGCCGCGACGGCAAGCCCAAGACCAACCGCATGCTGCAGGCCCTGGCGCTGCGCATTGGGCTGTCGGTGGCGCTGTTCGTCTTCATCCTCGTGGCCTACAAGCTGGGCTGGATCCAACCGACCGGGCTGCCCTTGTTCCGGTGAAAAGCGAAAAGAGCGCCGGCGGCGCTCTTTTCGCGGGGTGAGCCGGAGAACTCAGAACCAGTACACGACGATGTACAGGCCCAGCCACACCACGTCGACGAAGTGCCAGTACCAGGCCGCGCCCTCGAAGCCGAAGTGACGGTCCGGCGTGAAGTGGCCCTTCATGATGCGGATGGTGATGAACAGCAGCATCAGCATGCCGACGAACACGTGAAAGCCGTGAAAGCCGGTCAGCATGAAGAAGGTCGAACCGAAGGCGCCGCTGCTCAGCTTGAGGTTCAGATCGGCGTAGGCGTGGTAGTACTCGTAGCCCTGCACGACGAGGAAGGTCGCGCCGAGCAGCACCGTAAGCCACATGAAGGCGATGGTCTTGCCCCGATGGTTTTCACGCAGTGCATGGTGGGCGATGGTCAGTGTGACGCCCGACGTCAGCAGCAGCGCCGTGTTGATGGTCGGCAGCCAGAACGGGCCCATGGTGGTGAAGGGCTCGACCACGCCGGCCGGCGACGCGGTCGCGCCGGCTGCCATGCTCGGCCACACCGCCTTGAAATCGGGCCACAACAGCGCGTTTTCGAGGCCGCCCAGGTTGGGCACCGAATGCTGGCGCAGCCAGTAGAGCGCGCCGAAGAAGGCGCCGAAGAACATGACCTCGGAGAAGATGAACCAGCTCATGCTCCAGCGGAACGACAGGTCGACGCGGTGGCCGTACAGGCCCTTCTCGCTTTCGCTGATCGCTTCGCGGAACCATTGCTGCAGCACGAAGCCCCACCAGACCAGACCGAACAAGACCGAATAGGCGCCCCAGCTCGATCCGTTGACCCATTGGCCGGCGCCGAGGATCACGAAGAACAGGCCGATGGCGGCCATGATCGGGTGCCGCGAGGGCCCCGGCACGAAGTAGTAAGGCGCTTGCCCCTGGGTTGCTGCCGACATGTTTTCTCCTGAGAACTCTTTTCGCGGGATTCAAAGCCTGCTTCGAGGCGGACCACTCCGCCGGCTGCCGCTCGATCTTTCGTTTGCCTCTACTACTCGGACCGTGACTCTATGCGCTCAGCCGGCCACGCCGCTGCCGATGACCCAACTCACCAGGCCGATCAGCGCGGCGATGAACAGCAGCGCACCGATGACGCCGGCGACGATCACGTGCACCGGGTTGATCTCGCTCAGATCCTTTTCCTGGTCGGCCGATTTGCGCACACCGAAAAACGACCACGCCACCGCCCGCGCCGTCTGGCGGAACGAGCCTTTGCGCCGAGCCGCGGACCCCAGGTCACTGCTCATGACGGCGCCTTGACCCTCGGCTCAGCGCTTTGCGACTCGGGGGATTGCTGCGCGACCGGCTTGCCGCCGACTTCGAAGAACGTGTAGGACAGCGTGATCGTGCGCACGTCCCTCGGCAACTTGGGATCGACGTAGAACACCACCGGCCACTGCTTGGCCTCACCCGGCTGCAACTGATATTCGTTGAAACAGAAACACTCCAGCTTGTTGAAGTGGGGCATCGCCTGTTTGGGTGCATAGCTGGGAATCGCCTGCGCGGACATCGCCCGGTTCTGCGTATTCTTGAACTCGTACATCACCGTGGTCAGCTCGCCCGGGTGGACTTCCAGCGAGCGCACGGCCGGCTTGAAGTCCCATGGCCCGCGCGCGTTGGCGTCGAACTCCACCGTGACGGTGCGGCTGCGGTCGATTTGCGTGTTGGCCGCGGTGCCCATGCCGGCGCCGGTGGCATTGCGCTCGGACAAAGACAGCACGTTGATACCGAGCGCGTCGCAGACCGCCTCGTACAAGGGCACCAGCGCGTAGCCGAAGCCGAACATCATCATCGTGATGACGGCCAGCTTGCCGAGCATGCGGCGGTTGTTGCCGCGCATGCGCGCACTGCCGGAGGACTTGCCGCCAGGGTCGCGGCCAATGGGCTTGTTCATGAGGGCCGGTCAGGCGCCGAACAGCGTCAGCTTGGCGAGCAGGCCGAGCGCGAACGCCAGCGCCACCGACGCGAGGATCAGTGCCAGGCGCAGGTTCTTCCTGCGTTGCTCGGGCGTGGTGGCCATCTGCGACTCGCTTGTCACTGCCAGCACGGTCTCAGTCGACAATTCGCGTCGCCGCTGCGTTGAGCTTGGGGGGGGTCTCGAAGGTGTGGAAAGGCGCCGGTGACGGCACTTCCCACTCCAGGCCTTCAGCCGCTTCCCAAGGACGTTGCGGTGCCTTCTCGCCGATGCCACGCATGGCAGGGACGACGACGAAAACGATGAAATAGACCTGCATCAAACCGAAGCCGAGCGCGCCTACCGAGGCCAGCGCATTGAAGTCGGCAAACTGCATCGGGTAGTCGGCGTAGCGCCGAGGCATGCCCGCCAGCCCGAGGAAGTGCATCGGGAAAAAGGTGATGTTGAAGAAGATCAGCGAGCCCCAGAAATGGATCTTGCCGCGCGTCTCGGAATACATCACCCCGGTCCACTTGGGGCTCCAGTAGTAGTAGCCGGCGAACATGGCATAGAGCGAACCGGCCACGAGCACGTAGTGGAAGTGGGCCACGACGTAGTACGTGTCCTGGAGCTGGATGTCGACCGGCGCGACCGACAGGATCAGGCCGGTGAAGCCGCCCATCGTGAACACGAAGATGAAGCCCACCGCCCACAGCATCGGCGTCTCGAAGGTCATCGAGCCGCGCCACATGGTGGCAATCCAGTTGAACACCTTCACGCCCGTGGGCACCGCGATCAGCATGGTCGCGTACATGAAGAACAGCTGCCCCGTCACCGGCATGCCGGTGGTGAACATGTGGTGCGCCCAGACGATGAACGACAGGATCGCGATCGACGCGGTGGCGTACACCATCGAGGTGTAGCCGAACAGCCGCTTGCGCGAGAACGCCGGCACGATCTGGCTGATGATGCCGAAGGCCGGGAGGATCATGATGTAGACCTCCGGGTGTCCGAAGAACCAGAAGATGTGCTGGTACATCACCGGGTCGCCGCCGCCCGCCGGGTTGAAGAAGCTCGTGCCGAAATGGCGGTCGGTGAGCGTCATGGTGATCGCCCCGGCCAGCACCGGCATCACTGCAATCAGCAGGTAGGCGGTGATCAGCCAGGTCCAGGCGAACATCGGCATCTTCATCAGCGTCATGCCGGGCGCGCGCATGTTGAGGATGGTGACCACGATGTTGATCGAGCCCATGATCGAGCTCGCGCCCAGGATGTGCAGCGCGAAGATGGCCATGTCCATCGACGGGCCCATTTGCAGCGTCAGCGGCGCGTAGAGCGTCCAACCCGCCGCCGGCGCGCCGCCGGGCATGAAGAATGACGCCGACAGCATGATGGCCGCCGGAATCAGCAGCCAGAAGCTGAAGTTGTTCATGCGCGCGAAAGCCATGTCGGCCGCGCCGATCTGCAGCGGCACCATCCAGTTCGCAAAGCCCACGAAGGCCGGCATGATGGCGCCGAACACCATGATCAGGCCGTGCATGGTGGTGAGCTGGTTGAACAGCTCCGGATTGATCAGCTGCAGGCCCGGCTGGAACAGCTCGGCGCGGATGCCCATGGCCAGCACGCCGCCGATCATCAGCATGGTCAGCGAGAACAGCAGGTACAGCGTCCCGATGTCCTTGTGATTGGTGGCGTACATCCAGCGCCGCCAGCCATGGGGGTGCGCGTGGGCTTCGTCGTGGCCGTGACCGACATGATCGTGGGGGAGAACTGCACTCATGGGATGTCCTCGGAGAGACGGCTGGAATTACTTGCGGGCGGCGGCCACGTCGGCCGGCTGCACGATCTGACCGGTCTGGTTGGACCAGCTGTTCTTGGTGTAGGTCGCGACCGCGGCGATCTCCGTGTCGGAGAGCTGAGGCCACGGCGGCATCGCGCCGCCACCGGCCCCATGCAGCAGGATCGCGATCTGCTTGGACTTGTCGGCGTCGAGCACGACGGCCGAGCCGTCGAGCGGCTTGATCGGGCCGGCCCCCTTGCCGCTGGCCTGGTGGCAGGCCACGCAATTGGCGGCATAGACCTTCTCGCCGCGCGCGGTCAGTTCCGGCAGAGCCCACACCTTGGCGGGGTCGTCGGCCAGGGCCGACATTTCCTTGTTTCGGGCTTCGACCCAGACGGCGTAGTCGTCCTGCGAGACCACCTTGACGTGAATGGGCATGTAGGCGTGTTCCTTGCCGCACAGCTCCTGGCACTGCCCGTAGTAGTCGCCGGTCTGCTCCGCACGGAACCAAGTGTCGCGCACGAAACCGGGGATCGCGTCCTGCTTGATGCCGAGCGAGTTGACGGCGAAGGAGTGGATCACGTCGTTCGCGGTGGTGATGATGCGGACCTTCTTTGCGACCGGCACGACCAGCGGGTTGTCGACCTTGAGCAGGTAGTCGTCACCGGCCGGCTGGCCGGCGTCGGACATGGCGCGGTGCGTGGCGTCGATCGTGGAGACGAACGCGATGCCCTCGCCCTCGCCCTTGATGTAGTCGTAACCCCACTTCCACTGCATGCCGGTGGCCTTGATGGTCAGGTCGGCATTGGTGGTGTCCTTCATCGCAACGACCACCTTCGTCGCCGGCAGCGCCATGAAGATCACGATGATGAACGGCACGATGGTCCAGGCGATCTCGACCGTGGTCGATTCGTGGAAGTTGGCCGGCTTCGCGCCCTTGGACTTGCGGTGCTTCAGGATGGAATAGAACATCACCCCGAACACGCCCAGGAAGATGAGCGTGCACAGGATCATCATGAAGTTGTGCAGCCATATCTGTTCCTCGGCGATGCGTGTCGCAGGCGGGTGAAGATCGAGCTGATTGACGGCCGGGCCGCCGGGCAGATCGCCCACTGCGCGTGCGGCGGTCGTGGTCAACAGTACCGCCAGACCGAGACCGGCCTGGGCAAGCTGCCGGTGCACGGCCAGTGCGGCGCTCTTGAGGCCCTTGATCGTCTTCATCATGCTCGCTTCCAAACTAATCTCTCGACTCACCGCCCCGACGGCCATTGCCGCAAGGCCGTGCGGAATTCCTCGGCCAGTGCCCGCCGCAGTTCGGGCCGCACGTAGCGACCCACCGCAATGTCCCGGCCCTGACCCGACAACTCGATCAAGGACCGATCGTCACCCTGCGGCTCGATACGAACCCACTCGGACACGAACTCGGCGCGATCGAAGCGCCCGCCGTGCTGGTGCTCCACCGTCAGGCGACCCGATTGCAATGCGATGCACTCGCGATCGGCCGCGTGGCGCGCATAGAACAACAAGGCTGCACCGAACACGAGCACCTCGGCCCACGCAAACGGCATCACCAAGGTGGCGCCGTGAACCCAGAAGTATGTTGCTATTCCCAACGAAATCACGCACACGGATGCATATACCGCGAGCAGTTGCAAAGGCGACAGCGAGCAGTTGCGCTTGAGCACCCACTCCACCGAGACCGCCGCGTTGTCGCGGTGTCCGTCGCTCGCATGCACCTGCCCGAAGGTGAGGTGCGCCGGCAGCCCGTCCGGTGGGGTGGGCGCTGACATGCTGCTGGCTCCTTGCTGCGTCGTCGCAGTCGCCGCGGACCATACCGCGACACCTGCGCACAGCGCGGGAGTCTATCGCACCGCCGATCGCGATCTCGACTTGCTCAGGCATCGGCCGCGCCTTTGCTGCCGCTGCGCGCCATCGTTCGCAGCGTGTCGAGCGAGATGCTCGTCTGCGCCGCGACGCGCACGCGCGGCGCCGGCTTGAAGGCATGGCCGTAGACGATCTCGAACGTCAGATGCAGACGCCCGTCCGGGCCGGTCAATTCGCTCGCGAGCAACTCGTGCAGGCGGGCGAGCCAGCGCGGGGTGCGCAGGCCGGCCTGTCGCTGCGCCGAAGCGTTGCCGCCCAGAGTACGCAGTTCTGCCAGGGCGCTCGGCGCATCGGCCCACGTGAGCGTGAGGCGCTCCATGTCCATCACGGGATCGGCGAAGCCGGCATGCACCATGGCATCGCCCAAGTCGTGCATGTCGATGAAGGCATGCGCGGGCGGCGGCTCGCCCAGCTTGCGGTACAGCGCGCGCAGTTCGCGCAGCGTGTCCGGACCGAAGCAGGAGAACATCACGAAGCCGTCGACCGCGAGTGCCTCGTGCCAGTGCGCGAACGTGGCCGCCGGCTCCACGCTCCAGTGCAGCATCATGTTGGCCCACAGCAGTTGCGCCTGCGCCTCGCGCGGCAGCGCGTCCTCGCGCCATGCCGAGGACGAGGCGGCGCGCCAGCGCCGTGGCGACCACCAGGGCGCGCGGGCCGCGCGCTGGCTGCGCTGCAGCAGCGCGTCGGTCGGCTCGACCGCCTCGATGTGCGCCCTCGGGTACTGCGCGCGCAGCGCACCGCCGCCGCCGCCGAGTGCGGCCCACCAGTCGATCACACGCACCGGTTTCGCAAGCACCACCGAGAGGCGCCCCGCCATGCGCTGCGCGATCTCGCGGTGCAGCCACGGCGCCTGCCCTAAATGAGCGGCTCTGCGCAGATGCGCCTGCACGGCGCTCGGCTGCGGGCCGGGCTGAGGCGCTGGGACAGGAGGTACGGTGCTCATCGGCGCGGCAGTATATTGAGCCGCTCATGCCGAGCCGTTCGCACCCCCGCCCGCTGCGCGGCCTGAGCTCCTGGCGCGACCACTGGCCCAACCGCTGCGCGGTCTGCCATGCCGATACCGTCGGCGCTGCCGCGCGCATATGCACCGACTGCGCCTTGCGCTTCGCGGCCGACGTCCCGCGCTGTCATCGCTGCGCGCTGCGGGCTCCGAGCGGAAAGCCGCTTTGCGGCGCCTGCCTGCGCGCTCCGCCTCCCTGGTCACGCGCCATCGCGGCCTGCGACTACGGCTATCCCTGGGACGGGCTGCTCACGGCCTTCAAGTTCCACGCCGCACTCGATCTGCTACCGGCGCTGGCCGGCTTGCTGGCGGCACGGATACCCACGCCGGCCGCGGGAGTCGACCTGCTGTTGCCGATGCCGCTCTCAGCCGCCCGTTTGCGCGAGCGCGGCTACAACCAGGCGGGTCTCCTTGCGGCACAACTGGCCAGGCGTTTGCATCTGGGCTGCAGCGCCGACGCACTGCTGCGCGTCACCGACACGCCGCACCAGATCGCCCTGCCGCGCGAACAGCGCGGCCCCAATGTGCGCGGCGCCTTCGCCATCGCGCCGAGGGCCCGGCTGCAAGGCTCGCGCGTCGCACTGATCGACGACGTCATGACCACCGGCGCAACGCTCGGCGAACTCTCGCGGCTGCTGCTGACGAGCGGCGCAGCCGAAGTGCAGGTCTGGGTCTTCGCGCGCACGCCCGCCTGAGCCGCCGCCCGCCCTGCGGACAACCGCTCTGCGCTCTCGCTTTCATCCTCGGACCCACGCCGCACCGCATGTTCAACATCGTTCTCGTGCAACCGGAGATCCCCCCGAACACCGGCAACGTGATCCGCCTGGCCGCCAACACCGGCTGCACGCTCCATCTCGTGGAGCCGCTGGGTTTTTCGATGGAAGACAAGCTGCTGCAGCGCGCGGGACTCGACTATCACGAGTACGCCGCCGTGCACCGTCACGCATCGTGGGCCGCCCTGCTCGCTCACCAGGCGCCTGTTGCAGCGCGGCTGTTCGCGTTCACGACGCGCGGCGCCACGCCGTTCGCCGAAGTCCCGTGGCAGCGCGGCGATTGGTTGGTGTTCGGCAGCGAGACACGCGGTCTGGACGCCGCCGTGCTCGAGCGCTTCGCCCCGGCACAGCGCGTGCGTCTGCCGATGCGCCCCGGCCAGCGCAGCCTGAACCTGTCGAACGCCGTGGCTGTGGCGGTCTTCGAGGCCTGGCGTCAGCAGGGCTACGACGGCGCGGTGTAAAGCCGCAAAGCCGCTCGGCGCCGGCTCAGCTCAGCGCCGACTGCTCGGCGCAATAACGTCCGATCAGCGCAAGCAATTCCTCTTCGCTGTACGGCTTGCCGAGGTAGTGATTCACGCCGAGTTCGGCGGCGTACTCGCGGTGCTTCTGGGCAATGCGCGAGGTGATCATGATGACCGGCAGCGCCGACAACCTGGCGTCGCCGCGGATGTTGCGCACCAGGTCGAAACCGTCCATGCGGGGCATCTCGATGTCCGACAGCACGACCGTCGGGCGTTCGTCGGCCAGACGCTCGAGCGCCTCCAGGCCGTCCTTGGCGAGCACGACGCGGTAGCCCTCGCGCACCAGCAGGCGCTGCGTCACGCGGCGCACCGTCAGCGAGTCGTCGACCACCAGGATCAGGGGCGTGGCCGGCGCCGCGACGGCTGCAATCTCCTGCAAATGCGGCTGCAGCTGAGCGTTGCTGCGGGCCGCGGCGGTGGTGCGGCGTGCCGCCTCGCCATAGACCGTGGCCAAGGCGACCGGGTTGTAGATCAGGGCCACGGCGCCCGAGGCCAGCAGCGTCATGCCGGCCAGACCGGGCAGGCGCGAAAGCTGCGGGCCAAGGTTCTTGACCACGACTTCCTGGTTGCCCAGCACCTCGTCAATGTGCAGCACCACGCGCTGCTGGGCCGAACGCACCACGACCACCGGCCGGGTGCGCCCGGGCACTTCAGTGCTGCCGGTGTTCGCCTGCAGCAGCGCGCCGAGCCAGAAGAACGGCAGGCTGTGATCGCCATGGCTGTAGGTGCCGCTGGAGTAGCCGGCCTCGATCTCGTCCGGGCTGGCGCGCCGCACGATCTCGACCAGGGTGGCCGGCACGGCGACGGTCGCCGTGCCGCAACGCAGCATCACGACTTGAGTGACGGCCGTGGTCAGCGGCAGCACCAGTTTGAAACTGGTTCCCTGCCCGGCCGCCGTGGCGGTTTCGATCCGCCCGCCCAAGGCATTGACCTCCGCACGAACCACATCCATGCCGACGCCACGTCCCGCCAGCTCGGTCACGGAGTCCGCGGTGGTCAGGCCGGGCATGAAAATCATGTTGGCGAGTTCAGCATCGGCATGCGTGGCGTCGGCGTCGAGCAGACCCATGGCCACCGCCTTGTCGCGGATGCGCTTCAGATCCAGGCCGGCGCCGTCGTCGCGGAATTCGACGCTGACCTCATTGCCTTCCTGATGCAGCGTGACCAGCACGCTGCCCGACGGGTCCTTGCCTGCGGCGGCGCGCTCCGCCGGCGTCTCGATGCCATGCGTGATGCAGTTGCGCAGCAGGTGCTCGAAGGCGCCGGTCATGCGGTCCAGTACGCCGCGGTCGACTTCGATCGAGCCGCCGACGATGTCCAGCCGCACCTGCTTGCCGGTTTCCTTGGCCGCCTGGCGCACCACGCGGTACAGGCGCTCGGACAAGCCTTCGAACTCCACCATGCGGGTGCGCAACAGGTCGTCCTGCAGGTCGCGAGTCAGCCGCTGCTGCACCGCCAGCTCGTCTTCCGCCGTCTCCAGCGTGCGCTGCAGGGTGCGCTGCACGGTGGCCACGTCGTTGACCGACTCGGCCATCATCCGCGTGAGCTCCTGGAAGCGCGTGAAACGGTCGAATTCCAGCGGATCGAAGCTCTGCGCGGCGGCCTTGGCGGCTTCCATGCGCGTGCTCATCTGCGTTTCGGCCTGCAGCTCGATGTCGCGCAGTTGGCCACGCAGGCGCTCCAGGTTTTCAGTCAGGTCGCCGAGCGAGCTCTTGATCTGTCCGACCTCGGACTCGAGCCGCGCGCGGGTAATGCTGACCTCGCCCGCCTGATTGACCATGCGGTCGAGCAGCTGGGTGCGCACCCGCACCGCGGCGGCGGAGGCCAGGGGCGCGCGTGCGGAGGCCGGCTGCGTCGTCGCCGCGGCCGGGCCGGCCGTGGCAAAACGCGACCAGTCGATCTCCGTGCCGCTGGACGGCCGGGTTGTTTCGACGCTCGGGGACGCGGGCGTTTCACCGACCGGCACCGTCACAGGCGGCGCTTCAGCCGGGGCAGTGTCCTGAGGCCCCAGGGAAGCCAGCACCGCAAAGCCCGAGGCGGGCGGCGCGGGTTCGACAACGCCGGGCGCCTGCAACGCATCCTGAGCCAGCGCCGCGACGGCGACGGCTTGAGCGGCTTCGTAGGCCAGCGCGTCACGCTGGCGCAGCGCCTCGAAAGTCGCGCTGAGCGCATCTGCCCGGCCGAGCAGGCCCTCGATCTCCTCGCGGCCCGCCGCATCGCGGGCCAGCAGGTGTTCGATGGCGGTTTCCAGGCGGTGCGCGCGCTCACCCAGGCGCATGGCACCGGCCAGCCGCGCGCCGCCCTTGAGCGTGTGCAAAGTGCGCATGGCGGCACCGGCATGCGCTGGCTCGCCCGGCTGCTCGGTCCAGTCGCGCAGGTACGAACTCAACTCGGGCAGCAGCTCCTGGGCCTCTTCCTCGAAGAACACGAACAGATCGGCGTCGACCGCATCGACCGAGTCGATGTCCTCGTCACTGTCGAGCGCCAGCAACGGCGCGGCTCGCTGCGGCTCGGCCGCAAGCGCAGTGAAGGGCTTGAACTCGGCTTGGCCCAGTGCAGCGTAGGGGCCCGCAGCCGGCGCGTCGTGCGGCGCTTCCGGCGCCTGCGTGGCGTGCGGTTGCGGCGCATCGACCGCCGCGGGCGCTTGTTCATCGGGGGCGGGTGGCGGCGCCGCGAAAGCGTCGGTCGCGGGCAGGTCGCCCAGCGTGGACGCGCGGGCGTCGGGTCGGCGCACCAGTTCGAGCTCGTGCGCGGCCAGCTGCTCCATCAGCCCGGGCGGCGGGGACTTCAGGAAACCGGCAGCGAACTGGTGCAGCAGGCGCCGGACTTCGTCGGCACCGGCCATGAACAGTTGCGCGTCGGCCGGCGTGCCGCCGCCGAGGCTGTCGGAGCGCATCAGGGCGTGCTCGAGCTGGCGGGCCAGCACCGAGAGATCGGCGAAGCCCACGGTGGCCGAGCTACCGGCCAGCGAATGCGCGAGCGCGACGGCCGTCTCGCCGACCGGGCGATGCAGCTCGTGCGCCCACTCGGCCAGCTCGGTGCCGAGCCGGCGCGACAACTCGTCGGCCTCGTTGAGGAAGATGTTGAACAGCGGGATGCCGATGCGAAGCGGCCCGACCTGCTTGACCTGATCGTTGTAGGCCTCGGTCCCCGCGTCTTCAGCACTCTCGGCGGCTGTCTCGCCGCGTTCGGCGGCGTCATCGTCGATGCGGGCCACCTCGGCCACCGGAATGGCTTCGGCTTCGAGCGAATCCACTGCCGCGACAGTCGCGGCCTCGACAGACGGCGCAGGCCATGCGTCGTCTTGCGCTCCCTGCTCGAGCCCGCCGGTTTCACTCGCCACGTCGTCCGGCGCGTCAACAGCCTGCGGCGGTGCGGCGGGCATGTCCAGATGAAGCGTGGTGATGACCGCCTCGTCGAGACCGGCCGTATCGGGGCCTTCGAACGACATCGGCTCGGTCGGTGCAACGTCGAACGTGTGCGGCTCAATGGCCTCTTCGAGCGCCGGCACTTCCCGCGCCGCGCCGGGGCTCGGGTCCAGCGACAGGTCGATGTCGGCCAGCGCCTGCTCGAAGTCCAGAAGCTGCGGCGGCTCAGCGGGCGCCGGCGTGGGGGCCTCGTCGCTGAGATCGAAGGTGAAATCGAGCCCCGGCGGAGCGGCCGGCTCAGCGAGTGCTTCGGCGCTCGTCGTCGGAGCAGACACCGGCGGCGCCGAATCCGTTGCAGGCGCCAGGTCGAGATCGCTGGCCGCCGGCAACTCGAAGGGCAGCGGCACTTCCGGCAGCGTGATCATCACGCCCGGCACGGTGATCGGCGCGGCTTCGTCGATCGATCCCGACCAGCTCCCCCCGATGCGCAAGGCGTCGGCGGCGCGCCGTACCAGCCCGCTGCGCCACCCGGAAGCGTCGCCCTCGGCGATGCCCTCGACCCAGGCGGCCAAGTAGCCGAGCGCCTGCTCGCTGCAAGCCAGCAAGTCGTCGCCGGCCGGCTGCTGGCTGGCCAGCCAGGCGTTGTAGAGCTGCTCGCAGGACCAGGCGGCTTCGCCGAAGTCGTTCAGCCCGACCATCCGCGAACTGCCCTTGAGCGTGTGGAAGGCGCGCCGCATGGTGGTGAGCTGGGCGGCGTCGTCGTTCTGTTCTCGCAGCGCGGCCAGCGCTTCGCCGGCCGCTTGCAGCACCTCGCGCGCTTCCTCGAGGAAGATCTCGCGCATCTCGTCGTCGCCTTCCAGGCCCGTCACTTCGACCGGCGCGCTGGGCGCGAGCGACATGAGCGGCATGCGCGCGGAGGAAACCGGGCCCGCCGCGTCCAGCCCGACCGGGTCCGACGCGGTGGAGACGAAACCGGCCAGGGCGCCGGCCAGCTGCTCACGCAGGGCCGACTCCGACGCAACGCCGGCGCCCGGCGCGCTCGCCTGCTGGAGCGCCGCCTGAGCGCTCGACAGGCTGGCGACCAGTTCCGGCTGCGCCGACACCTCCGGTGTGAGCGAGAGGCGTTCGATCTGCTCCGAGACCTCGTCCAGCGGCATCGTCGCGCTGGCGCCATCGGCGAGTTCCTGAGCCTGGGCGATCAAGGCGGGCTCGAGCCGGCTGGAGGCAGCGGCCTCCAGCGGAGACGCATGGCGCACCAGTTGCGAAACCAGGATGCCGCTTGCGGCATCGAAGTTGAACATCGACTTGGCCGCCTGCGGCTGAACGCCCAGCAGGTCGATCAGAAAACTCAGGGCGCTGAGGTTGCCGGCCAGGCGTTCGAACAGAGCCTGCTGATGGCGCGCCTCGCTGCCGGCTGCGACCAGCGCATCGACGTCGTCGCGCATGCGCAGCACCGCATGGGTGGCCTGATCGAGGCCGAGCACCGACAACACGCCGCGCATGGTCTGCAGCTGTGCCGGCACCGGAATCAGCACGGCCGGCTCGGTCGGCGCGCGGAAGAACTGGTCGATCAGCTTTTCGGATTCGGACAGCGCCGCACGCAACTCCTGCACCACGCTGCCCAGCGTCTGGCGGTCGGAGACGCGGCGGTACAGCTCCTCCATCCAGGGCTCGAGCGGCTCGGGGGGGGCGCCGCCGTGTACGGCGTCGATGCGCTGGGCCAGACGCGCAATGCGTGCGACCTGATCGGGGTGGTCGAAGGCGCCGTCTTCCAGCGCGGCTTCGAGATAGAGCACGCTGGTGGCAATTTCCATCGCTAGCGCCGATGCCGGCGCGCTGGCGGCGTGCACGGTGTGGCCAACCGCGCGCGAGAGGGCCTCGCCGAGCACTTCGCCGCCGGGCACCAGCCGCTTGAGCGAATCGGCGACCAGCGCGAACTGCTCGTTCAGGCCGGCGAAGCGGTGCATCTCGCCACCCGCCACGGCCGACCACGAATCCTTGGCGCTGCCGACGCGCTTTCTGGCCTGCGTGACCCAGGCCGGGTCATGGCGGCCGAGCGCAACCGTGGCGTAGTCGCCGGGCGCGGCATCGCGGCTCAGCGGGTAGGCACAGCGCACCGCCGCCAGGCGCGGCGCTTGTTCGCCGCTCGGCGCGGCCGCCTGGGCGCAGAAAAAGCTCAGATCCTGCGCCAGCCGCTCGCCGGCGGTGGCATCGCCGCGCTGCTGGTTGCGCAGCTGGGCGAGCAGACGCGAGGTCAGGCGCTTGGTGTAGACGTCGGGCGCCAGCAGCCCGCAGGACTGCGCCTCGAAGAAGGCCGCAGCCAACTGCCACAACGTTGCGATGTGGCTTTGCTGAGACAACTGAGCGGCAGCACTGGCCAGACCGGCGCTGAGCTCGCTCAGCCGCTCAGTGATCTGCGGGCCGGGTCGGCGCATCAGCGTCAGCACCTGCGACTCGAACTCCGCGGTGGTGCCCAGGTCGGCTGCCCGCGGCGCCACGTCAGGCTCTGCAGCGACCGCATGCCATTGCCAGTCCTGCGGCCACAGGTCGGCCGGATGGATGCGTTCGGCACCGGCGGCTTCCTGCACCGCCTTGTACTGCGGGAACATCGCCACGGGCGAGACCGGCTTGCCGGCCAGGCGCCGGGCCAGGTAGTCGAGCAGCGCGAAGGACGCTCGCTCGATCGCCTCGACCGAGGCATTGTCGAGCTTGTGCGGCTTGGCGATGTAGCGCTGCACCACCGCCTCGCTGGCGCGCAGCATGGCGGCACCGGCGGGCAGGCCGACCAGTTCCAGCACGCCGATGCCCTGGTGCAGGTGGCCGCGCGCAGTGCGCAGCAGCGCCGGCTCGACGTCGTCGAGATCGGAGCCGTAGGTGGATTCGGTTTCCTTGAGCGTGCGCCGCAAGGACTTGTGAGCCGCATCGAGCGACTTGCGCAATTCCTCTTGCACCCACGCGAGGGCGCTGACGTCGTCGAGGGTGTCCGGTTGGCTTTGCATCGGCTGCCTTGTGTGCATGTGCTGCGCGGTCGCCCCGCGCCTTTCGGCGCCGGCGCCGCGTCAGTTGATCTTGAACCGCGCGACCGAGGTCTTGAGTTCTTCGGCCGACTTCGACAGCTCGCGCACGAGTTGGGCGGTGGAGCGCGTGCCCTCGCCCGTCTGTTCGGTCACCGCGAAGATGTGCTGGATGTTGGCGGCCACCACGTTGGCCGATTGCGCCTCGCGCGAGGCTTCGTCGGAAATGGCCTCGATCAGCTCGGAGAGCTGCCGCGAAACGCGGTCGATCTCGCCCAGCGCGGTGCCGGCGTTGTCGGACAGCTTCGCACCGGCGACCACGCCCTGCGTGGAGCGCTCCATGGCCGCCACGGCGTCCTGGGTGTCGGTCTGAATGGTCTTCACCAGGGCCGCGATCTGCTTGGTCGCGTCGCCGGAGCGTTCGGCCAGCCGCTGCACTTCTTCGGCGACCACCGAGAAGCCGCGACCGGCCTCACCGGCCGAGGCAGCCTGGATGGCGGCGTTGAGCGCCAGCACGTTGGTCTGCTCGGTGATGTCGGAGATGAGTTCGGTGATTTCGCCGATCTCCTGCGAGCTTTCACCCAGCCGCTTGATGCGCTTGGAGGTGTCCTGAATCTGATCGCGCAGCGTGTTCATGCCGCCGATGGCGTTCTGCACCGCCTGCAGGCCCGACTCGGCGGCAACCAGCGACTGGCGCGCCACCTGAGCCGACTGCGTCGCCTGCACCGACACGCCGTTGATTCGGCCGGCCATCTGCAGCACCGACTCGCCGGTCTCGCGGATCTCGCGCAGCTGCTCGTCGGAGGCGGCGAGCAGTTCCGTTGACGTGGCTTCCACCTGCTGCGTCGTGTCGGTCACTCGCGACACCGTGTCCTGCACCTGCGAAACCAGCGTGCGCAGTTCTTCCACGGTGTAGTTCACCGAGTCGGCGATGGCGCCGGTGATGTCTTCGGTCACCGTGGCCTGTTGCGTCAGGTCGCCTTCGGCCACCGTCTGCAGCTCGTTCATCAGCCGCAAAATGGCCGCCTGGTTGGCGTCATTGACGCGCTTGGCTTCCTGCTCGAGCCGTTCCGCCGCGCCGCGCTGCTGGTCGGCGATGGAAGCGCGGACCCGCTGGTCGTGCAGGAACACGTAGGTCAGGCCGGCGATACCCGCCAGCGCCAGCAGCACCGACAGCACGATCAGGAACACGTTGCCCGTCGACAGGCCGCCCAGCGCCTGCAGTTGCGCCTGAACCGCCTGGAAACCTTTGCGCAGCGGCTCGCTGTCGGCCACGATCGCGGCCTGCGCCTCGCGTGCCGACACCAGCGACTGCAGATTGCCCAGGATCGCGCCGGCTTGCGTGCGTGTCTCCTCGTACTCCCTGAGCAGCGCCTCGAGCCGTTCACGAACGGCCGGGTCGCGGGCGGCGGGCAGGCGCAGTTCGGCATTGCCGTCGAGCAGGCCCTGGGTGATCTCGCGGAAGGAGTTCAGGTCCTTGCCGAGCAGGAACACCGCCTCGGGAGAAACGCCCTCGACGGTCAGGAATTCGTTGGCCGACTTGCCGATGCGCTGCGTCAGCATGACCACCTGACCCACCGCCGACAACTCCGCCGGCGTGGCGTCCTGTTGCAGCTTGAGCGAAGAGACCGTTTCGGCAATCTCGAGCAGGTCGGACGACTGCAAGTTGATGCTGCGCAGCGCCTCGCTCACCTGCGTCAGGGTCTGCTGCTGCGCCAGCACGGTGGCGGCGTTCTGCTCGGCGCGATCGATCAGCGGCATGAGCGGCTCGAGCGCGGGCTGAACGGCACCCGGCACGGCACTGACCGTCTCGTTGCCGCGGCTCAGGCCCCGCGATGCGTTCGCCAGCACGCCGGCGCTTTCCTTCACTTCGGGGAAAGCCGCCGTGTTGCCGACCATCGCCTGCGACACCGACTTCGCGAGCCGCTGCGACTGCATCAGCACCTCGCCGGTAGCGGCCACGCGACTGGAACTCTCGTTGGCGGTGTTCAGCGAATTGACCGTGACGAAGACCAGGCCGATCAGGCCGAGCAGCAGCACGCCGCCGAGCATGCGCTGCTGCTCGCCGATGGGCAGCGTGCCGATCATCGGCAGGCCGCCGGTCGTGGAAACGTGCTCGCGCGAGTCGTGAAAATCGCTGGGCAGCTCGGAGGGCGCAGCCTCGGTGATGATCGACGAGTCGGCGCCGCGCAGGCCGCCGAGATCGAGCGTGGCGGTGCCGCCACCGGCTGCGCCCACGACGTCGTCCGCCGCCGGATAGGCGTCCTCGAAGGCCATCTCGCCGGCCGGATCGGCAGACGATTTACGCTGGCCGCGACCGGTGAACTTGTCCATAAAGCTCATAGAAGCCTCTCGCTCGTATCAATGGTGATCAGACGACGCGCTTGCCTCAGCGCTCACCGGGTCACCTTCAGAAAAGTTTCGTCCGCAGCCAGCGTGGCCAGCTGCAGGGCCTGCCAGCGGCGCCCCGCTGCGTCGATATACCGCGGGCCGGCGAAAGCCGGTCGCGCTTGCCCGTCGTCATCGCCTTGTAGCTGCTCGGCCGACCGCAGACCGGCGAGCCGGTCGACGAGCAGCGCGCAGTTGATGTCCAGCGCCGGGTTGAAAGCGATCAGCCGCGACTGCTCACGGCCGGCTTCCGGCGCCGCGCCGGCGGCCGCCAGTCCGAGAAAGCGGGACAGATCGACCACGCCGTGCAGCCGGCCCCGCAGGTTGGCCACCCCGACGAACCAGGGCTGCGTGTGCGGCACGGGAACCAGCGGCGACAGGGAGAAGATTTCCCCCGCCTGCGCCAGCGGCAACAACACACCCTGACCTGCGCACTCGACGGCCAGCCAGCTCGCGCTGTCGGCTTGCGAACGCGCGTTCTGCAGGCGCTCGGCCAGCCGGCTTTGCAGTTCGCGCAGCGCTTCTTTTTTCGCCATGCCGCTTGCTTTTCGACGCTGTTCTTCGGTGAACGGCCGACTCAGCCGAACGCGCGGATCTTGGCGACCAGCTCGTCGGCGTCGACCGGCTTCACAACGTAGTCGCGTGCGCCCTGGCGCATGCCCCAGACCTTGTCGGTTTCCTGGTTCTTGCTGGTGCACATGATCACCGGCACGTCGAGAAAGCGCGGATCGCGCGTGATCGCGCGGGTGAGCTGAAAACCGTTCTGGCCCGGCATCACCACGTCCATCAGGATCAGGTCGGGCTTTTCCTCGCCCAGGCGCTTCATCGCCTCGTCGGCGTTCTCGGCCGTGCGGACCTTGTAGCCGCGCTTGGACAGCAGATCCGACAGGAAATGCAGTTCGGTTTTCGAATCGTCAACGAGCAGGATCTTTTCGATCGCCATCATGTTTCCTTCAACTTTTTAGCCGAGCCCCGCCGCACCGCACACGAGAACCGTGCAGGGGCCCCGGCGCACGCCGACCTCAAGACCCGCCGCGGTGCTGCTCGACCGCCTGCAGCAACTGGTCTTTGGTGAACGGCTTGGTCAGGTAGTCCTGCGAGCCGACCATGCGGCCTCGCGCCTTGTCGAACAGGCCATCCTTGGACGACAGCATGATCACCGGCACACCCGAGAACTTGGGGTTGCGCTTGATGATTGCGCAGGTCTGGTAGCCATCGAGCCGCGGCATCAGGATGTCGCAGAAGATGAGATGCGGCTGATGGTCGTTGACCTTGGCCAGCGCATCGAAGCCGTCCTCGGCCAGCACGACGGTGTAGCCGCCTTGCTTCAGAAAAATCTCGGCACTGCGTCGGATCGTGTTGCTGTCATCGATGACCAGCACACGTGTTGTCGCAGCTTCGGCAGCGGCCTCGGCCGCAACGCCCCCCGGTCCCTCTTGCTTTGGTGCCTGGTTCAGCACTTGGCACTCCTCAACGGCTTGTTGGCGTGGGCTAGATCTGCACCATCTCGAAATCTTCCTTGCGTGCGCCGCATTCCGGACAGGTCCAGTTCATCGGCACGGCGGGCCAAGCGGTACCCGGTGCGATACCGTGCTCCGGGTCCCCGGCGGCCTCGTCGTAAATCCACCCGCAAATGAGGCACATCCAGGTTTTCGATTCGCTCACGGTGTCTTGACGGCTCACTACAATGAAGAAACATTTTAGCGAGCGCCCATTCTGAAAACACAAGACTTTGTGGGCACATACGCAACATTCCTCATAATTATCTGGAACTCCGTGACTGCCTTCTCACAGGCAGCGCCGGGCTCTTGAATCAGCACCCATGAACACCCCCGCGCCCGACGCCGCCGACACTCCTGAAGCCCCCGCCGACGACGCGCCGCCCGCCTGCGTGATGACTTTCAATGCCAGCGACCCGAGCGGCGCTGGCGGCTTGGCCGGCGACATCGCGACCATCGCCGCAATGGGCGCGCATGCATTGCCCGTCGTCACCGCGATCGTGCTGCGCGACACCGCCGAGGTGTTCGAGTCGCACGAGATCGAATCCGACGTGATCGTCGAGCAGGCCCGCAGCATCCTCGAGGACGTCACCATCGCCGCCTGGAAGGTCGGCTTTCTCGGCAGCGCCGAGGGCGTGGCCGGCGTCGCCGAAGTGCTGAGCGATTACCCCGACGTGCCGCTGGTGGCCTATCTCAACGACGTGTCGTGGCTCGAAGAAGACGACCAGCAGGCCTACCTCGACGCCTTTCGCGAACTGATCCTGCCGGCCACCGAAGTGCTGGTCGGCAACCAGCAGACGCTGATCGACGCCCTGCTTCCCGACTGGGACGGCGAGCGCCCGCCCTCGGCCCGCGAACTGGCAGTGGCTGCCGGCGAACTGGGCGCGAAGTACGTGCTCGTCACCGGCATTTCGCTGCCGTCGACAAAAGGCGGCGAGGCCTCCGTCGACAACGTGCTGGCTTCGCCGCAGGGTGCCATCACCGGTGAGAAGTTCGAGCGCTTCGACGCGGGCTTCGTCGGCGCCGGCGAGACCCTCGCGGCCGCACTGGCCTCGTTGCTGGCCAGCGGTCAGGATCTGCACCTGGCCGTGTCGGAAGCGCTGAGCTTTCTCGACCAGGCGCTCGATGCCGGCTTTCGGCCGGGCATGGGCAACGTGGTGCCGGATCGCTTCTTCTGGGCACTGCCGGAAGGCGAGGAAGCCGACGAAGGCGAAGGGCCGCCTGGGGAAGTCTTGCTCGAAGAGCCTCCGTCCGCAGAACGCGGCCCGCGTCGCATTCACTGATTCGCGTGTCTCCTATGGCCGATTCCTCCGGCGCTGGCGACGCCGTCGCGTCGCCAGCCGAAGGCTCCCGCAGCGCACAGCTCTTCGAGCGCGCGCAGCGCAGCATTCCGGGCGGCGTCAATTCGCCCGTGCGCGCCTTCCGTGCGGTCGGCGGTATACCGCGCTTCATTCAGCGTGCCGAAGGGCCCTATCTTTGGGACGCCGACGGTAAACGCTACATCGACTACATCGGTTCCTGGGGGCCGATGATCCTGGGCCACGGCCACCCGGCCGTGCTCGAAGCGGTGCTGCAGGCGGCGCACGAAGGCTTCAGCTTCGGCGCGCCGACCGAACGCGAGGTCGAGCTGGCCGAAGAGATTCTCAAGCTGGTGCCGAGCGCCGAGCAGGTGCGCCTGGTGAGCTCGGGCACCGAGGCCGCAATGAGCGCACTGCGCCTGGCGCGTGGCGCAACCGGGCGCGCGAAGATCATCAAGTTCGAGGGCTGCTATCACGGCCATGCCGACGCGTTGCTGGTCAAGGCCGGCTCGGGCCTGGCGACCTTCGGCCACCCGACGTCCGCCGGCGTGCCGGCTGAAGTCGTGCAGCACACGCTGGTCCTGACCTACAACGACGTGGCTCAGCTCGAAGCCGCGTTCGATGCGCACGGCTCCGAGATTGCCTGCGTGATGATCGAGCCGATCGCGGGCAACATGAATTTCGTGCGCGCGAGCGTTCCCTTCATGCGGCGGCTGCGCGAGCTGTGCACGCAGCACGGCGCGCTGCTGGTGTTCGACGAGGTGATGACCGGCTTTCGCGTCGCGCTCGGTGGCGCGCAAAGCCTCTATGCGCAGCAGATTCCCGGCTTCAAGCCGGACCTCAGCGTGTTCGGCAAGGTCATCGGCGGCGGCATGCCGCTGGCCGCGTTCGCTGGGCCGCGCGCCGTGATGGAGCTGCTGGCGCCGCTGGGCCCGGTGTATCAGGCCGGCACGCTGTCGGGCAATCCGGTGGCCACCGCCTGCGGGCTTGCGACCTTGCGCGAGATCCAGAGGCCTGGCTTCTTCGAAGCGCTTTCGCGCAGCACTCGCAGCCTCACCGACGGCCTGCTCGACGCTGCCCGTGAAGCCGGCGTGCCAATGGTCGGCGACTGCGAGGGTGGCATGTTCGGCTTCTTTTTTCCTAAGGGCGCTGCCGAGTTGGCGGCGGGCTTGCCGCAAAACTACCCGCAGGTCATGGCCACAGACAGCGATCGATTCAATCGCTTTTTTCACGGCATGCTCGAGCGCGGCGTCTATCTCGCGCCGGCGCTGTACGAGGCGGGCTTCATCAGCGCGGCACACACGCCGGCCGACATAGAAGCGACGCTCGCTGCGGCACGCGCCGTGCTGCGCTGATCGTCAGCGTCCCGTTCCCACGTTCTTTCCGGTCAACACCGGTTTGCCTGCAAGCCCCATGCACCTCCACATCCTCGGCATCTGCGGCAGTTTCATGGGCGGTCTGGCGGCCTTGGCGCGCGAGGCCGGGCACAAGGTCACCGGCTGCGACGCGAGCGTGTATCCGCCGATGAGCGAGCAGCTTCGCGCCCTCGACATCGACCTGATCGAGGGCTTCGGCGCCGACCAGCTCGCGCTGGCACCCGATCTGTTCGTGATCGGCAACGTCGTCTCACGCGCCAAGCCCGACCAGTTCCCGCTGATGGAGGCCATCCTCGATGCCGGCCTGCCCTACACGAGCGGGCCGCAATGGCTGGCCGAGCACGTGCTGCAGGGCCGGCATGTGCTGGCCGTGGCCGGCACGCACGGCAAGACCACCACGACCTCGATGCTGGCGTGGATCCTGGAGTCGGGCGGCCTGCAGCCGGGCTTCCTGGTCGGTGGCGTGCCGCAGAACTTCGGCGTGAGTGCGCGGCTGGGTGGTGCGAGTGCGAGTGCGAGTGCGTTACAGAGCGGCCCGCAAGCGCAGGTTCCAGGGTCACTCCCTTTCTTCGTGATCGAAGCCGACGAATACGACACCGCTTTCTTCGACAAGCGCAGCAAGTTCGTGCACTACCGGCCGCGCACCGCCGTGCTCAACAACCTCGAGTTCGACCACGCCGATATCTTTGCCGACCTCGGCGCTATCGAGACCCAGTTCCACCACCTCGTGCGCACCGTGCCGGCGAGCGGCCGGCTGGTCGTCAATGCCCGCGAAGCCAGCCTCGAACACGTGCTCGAGCGGGGCTGCTGGAGCGACGTGGCGCGCTTCGGCGTGCGCGGCGATGCGCCGGGCTGGCGGGCGCGCGGGGAGCCGCATGCCTTCGACGTGCTCAAGTCGGGCGTGCGGGTCGGTCGCGTCGAATGGTCGCTGCTCGGTGAGCACAACCAGCTCAATGCGCTCGCCGCGATCGCCGCGGCCGAGCATGTGGGCGTCGCACCGGCCGACGCGGCTCGGTCGCTGGGCGACTTCGCCAACGTGAAACGCCGGCTCGAGCTGCGCGGCACGGTGCCGCGCGATGGCGGCGAAGTCAGCGTGTACGACGATTTCGCTCACCACCCGACGGCGATCCGCACCACGGTGGACGGCCTGCGCCGCAAGCTTGGGCCGATGGGCACGGGCCCGCGCATCCTTGCCGTCTTCGAGCCGCGCTCCAACACGATGAAGCTCGGCAGCATGAAGGCGCAACTGCCCTGGGCGCTGGAAGAAGCGGATCTGGCCTTTTGCCACAGCGCGGGCCTGGACTGGGACGCGTCAGAAGCACTGGCGGAGATGGGCGCACGCGCCCTCGTCAGCGATTCGATCGATGCGCTGGTGCACCGCGTCGCGTTGTCCGCTCGCGCCGGTGACCATGTGCTGTGCATGAGCAATGGCGGCTTCGGCGGCATTCATGCCAAGCTGCTGGCGGCCTTGGCTCACTGACGGGCGGCTAGGGCCTGTCAACGCTACGGACAGCTCGCGTGACCCGGGAAACAGGCCGTAGCGGCATGGCGGCCACGACCCACCTGCTCTACCTGCACGGCTTTCGCTCGTCGCCGGCTTCGGCCAAGGCGGCGCGCATGGCGGCCGAGGCGCTGCGATTGCAGCGAAGCGGCCGGCGACTCGTGTGGTGCTGCCCGCAGTTGCCGCCCTCGCCCGCCGGCGCGATGGCGCTCATCGAAGAATCCACGCAGGATTGGCCGGCCGCCACCACGGCAGTCGTCGGCAGCTCGCTCGGCGGCTTTTACGCCACCGTGCTGGCCGAGCGGCGCGGCTGCCGTGCGGTGCTGCTAAACCCGGCCGTCGATCCGGCCACCAGCCTGGCCGGGCAGATCGGCGAGCAGACCGGCTGGCACCACGCCGAGCTGCGTTTCGAATTCACGGTCGCACATGTGGAGGAACTGCGCGCGATGACGCCCGCACGGATCACGCGGCCCGAGCGCTACTTCGCGGTCATCGCCAAAGGCGATGAAGTGCTCGACTGGCGCGAGATGCATGCGCGCTACTCGGCTTCGCCCGGCCGCCTGCTCGAAGGCGGCGACCACGCGCTTTCGGACTTCGAGCGTCATCTTCCCGACATCCTGCAGTTCGTCGGCTTGTCCTGACGCGGCGGCGCCGGAAGCGCCGATGGGACAATCCGCGCACATGTCTGAATACGCACTTTTCGAGGAAGCCGGGAAGTTCCTCGCCGGCCGGGTGATGTCGGAAACCGACTCGTCGCTGCAGGTCGAGCTCGACTCCGGCAAGCGGGTCAAGGTCAAGAGCGTCAATGCCCTGCTGCGCTTCGCCCAGCCCGCGCCCGCGGAACTGCTGGGCCAGGCGCAGACCTTGGCACAGGAAATCGATCTCGACCTGGTCTGGGAGGTCGCGCCCGACGAAGACTTCGCCTTCGACGACATCGCCCGCGAGTACTACAGCGCCGGCGCCAGCTCCACCGAACAGGCCGCGACCTTGCTGCGCCTCTTCGAAGCGCCGCACTACTTCCACCGCCGCGGCAAGGGGCGCTTCCGCAAGGCGCCCGCCGACGTGCTGAAGCAGGCGCAGGTGGCGATCGAGCGCAAGGCGCAACAGGCCGCGCAGATCGATCAGTGGGCGACTGAGCTCGCCGCGGGGCGCTGCCCGGAGCCGATCCGCGAGCAGCTCTACAAGATTCTCTTCAAGCCCGACAAGAACGGCCCCGAGTACAAGGCGGTGGTCGATGCGGCGAAGCGCTCGCACACGCAGCCGCTCGATCTGCTCAAGTCGGCGGGCGCGATCACCAGCGCCTACCAGTTTCACTGGCGGCGCTTCCTGTTCGAGTTCTTCCCCAAGGGCACCGCCTTGCCCGCGCTGCCGGCGCCCGCGCTCAAGGACGAACTTCCGCTCGCCGCGGTGCAGGCGTTTTCGATCGACGACTCGGCCACCACCGAGATCGACGATGCGCTGTCGGTGCAGGGCCTTGGGAGCGACACGGTGGTGTTCGGCGTGCACATCGCCGCGCCCGCGCTGGCCATCGCGCCCGGCTCGCCGCTCGACCAGCTCGCGCGCAACCGCTGGTCGACCGTGTACATGCCCGGCCACAAGCTGACCATGCTGCCCGACGACGTGGTGCAGGCCTACACGCTGCAGGCCGGGCTCGATTGCCCGGCGGTGTCGCTGTACGTGAGCTTCGACGCGACCACGCTCGAGGTAAAGACGAGCGAGACGCGCATCGAGCGCGTGCCGATCGCCGTGAACCTGCGCCATGACCAGCTCGACGCCGTGATCACCGAGGCGAGCCTGACCGGCGCCGCTGCGGCCGACTACGCGTTCGCGCCCGAACTCGCCTTTGCGTTCCGTCTGGCCCGGCACCTGAAGGCCCAGCGTGAAGTCGCGCGGGGCAAGCCGGAGAACTTCAACCGGCCCGACTACAGCTTCCGGCTCGAAGGCGCGAACCCGAACACCGCGGGCAACGAACCGGACGGCAGCGAAACCGTCGTCATCACCGAACGCAAGCGCGGCTCGCCGCTCGATCTGATCGTCGCCGAGGCGATGATCCTCGCCAACAGCCACTGGGGCGGCTGGATCGCCCAGTGCGGCGTGCCGGCCATCTACCGCAGCCAGGCCAGCATGGCCCCGGGCATCAAGGTGCGCATGGGCACCAAACCGGCGCCGCATGCCAGCATGGGCGTACGGCAGTACGCCTGGTCCACCTCGCCGCTGCGCCGCTATGTGGACCTGGCCAACCAGTGGCAGATCATTGCCTGCGCGCGCCACGGCCGCACCGCCGCGCTGGCTGCGCCCTTCAAGCCGAAGGATGCGGAACTCTTTTCGGTGATTTCCGGTTTCGAGGCCGCCTACGCCGCCTACAACCAGTTCCAGAACGGCCTGGAGCGCTACTGGACGATGCGCCACCTGGAGCAAGCGGGAATCACCGAGCTCGACGCCGCGGTCATGAAAGACGGCCTGGTCCGCGCCGACACGCTCCCGCTGGTGTTTCGCGCGCTCGGCTGCGAGGCGTTGCCACGCGGCGCGCGGGTGCGCGTGCGCATCACCGGCGCCGACCTGCTCACGCTCGATCTGCACGCCAGTCTGCTGGCGCGCCTGGACGATCCGGCGACGAATGCGGACGATGCACGCGTCGAGACCGACGAAGCCGAGGACGCCGTGGAGGATGCCGCGCCGCTCGCCTTGGCGATCGACCTGCAGGATGGCGACAATGCCGTCGAGCCAGCGCCGTAGAACGCGCCCGGCTGACTCAACCCCCCGCATGGACCTTTCCCGAGCCCGCCTGAAGCAGCGCCTGACCCAGCTCACCACGCTGCAGATCGCGCTGCTGATCTCGTTCGGACTGCATGCCGCGCTGCTGACGGTGCGTTTCGTCGACCCGGAGGCCTTCAACCGCGTGTTCGAGGACACGCCGCTGGAGGTGATCCTCGTCAACGCGCGCTCCACCGAGCCGCCGCTCAAGGCGCAGGCGATTGCACAGGCCGCGTTGGCCGGCGGCGGCGAGGCCAAGGCCGGCCGTGCGACATCGCCGCTGCCGCCCTCGGCGCTCACCGAGGTCGGCGATTCGCTCGAAGACGCGAGCAAGAAGATCCAGACCCTGCATGAGCAGCAAACGCAGTTGCTCGCGCAGATTCGCCGCGAACTCGCGCTGTTGCCACCACCCGACCCGCAACGCGACCAGGGCAACCCCGACGCACGCGCCGCCGCCGACCAGCGCCGGCAGTTGCTGCGCATGCTCGCCGAGATCGAAAAGCGCATCAACGAAGAGAACGCGCGCCCGAAGAAACGCTACATCAGCCCCGCGACCAGCGAGGCGGTGTACGCGATCTATTACGACGTGCTGCGCCGCAAGATCGAGGAGCGCGGCACCCAGAATTTCCCCGAGGAAAAGGGCAAGAAGCTGTACGGCGAGCTGACCATGATGGTCACCGTCGACGCGGCCGGCCAAGTGCTCGAGACCGAGGTGGTGCAGAGCTCCGGCCAGCGTTCGCTCGACCGCCGCGCCGTCGCCATCGTGCGGGCGGCTTCGCCTTTCGGGCCCTTCAGCGCAGCGATGCGCGGGCAGGCCGACCAGATCGTGGTGGTGTCGCGCTTTCGCTTCACCCGTGAAGACGGCCTGGAAACGCGCGTCTTGGCGCCGTCGCAGCCATGAGCGGCACGGGGCCGCTCCCACGGCGCTCGCCCCGCTTCGAAGGGACGACGCAAAGCGTCTCGGGGGCTCGATGAGCGGCGCAGGTAAGCGCGACCGCTATGCGGTGGCGGGCAACCCGGTGGAGCACAGCCGCTCTCCTTTCATCCATGCCCGTTTCGCCGAGCTGACGGGCGAGGCGCTGAGCTATGGCCGCCTGAGCTGTCCGCTCGACCGCTTCGCGGAGACGGTGCGCGCCTTCAGCGCCGGCCAGGAGGCAATCGACACGGCTGCGGCCGCGTCGCCCCTCGCTGCGCCGGGGCCGGCGCGCGGCTGCAACGTCACCGTGCCCTTCAAGTTCGAGGCCGCCGGGCTCGCGCAGCGCCTCACGCCCCGCGCCGCCCTGGCCCAGGCGGCCAACACGCTGCGGTTCGATCCCCCGGAGACAGGCGGCTGGCAGGCCGACAACACCGACGGCGCCGGCCTGGTGGCCGACATCACCGTCCATGCCGGCGTGGCGCTGGCCGGTGCCAGCTTGCTGCTCATCGGCGCTGGCGGAGCCGCAGCCGGCGTGCTCGGGCCGCTGATCGAGGCCGGGCCGCGCCGCCTGGTGCTGGCCAACCGTTCGCCGCAGCGCGCGCAAGCGCTGGTATTGCGTCACGCGGCGCTGGCGGCGCAGCATGGCGTCGAGCTGGCCGACAGCACGCTGGATGCCGCCGGCAGCGGCTTCGACATCGTCGTCAACGCCAGCGCCGCCAGCCTGCAGGGCGCGCCGGTGCCCGTTTCCGGCCGCGTGCTGCGCCGCGGGTGCTTGGCGCTGGACATGATGTACGGGCCCGCAGCCGACGCCTTCCTGGTCTGGGCCCGCGAAGGCGGCGCGCAGGGACGGGACGGCTTGGGCATGCTGGTCGAGCAGGCGGCGGAGTCGTTTCTGTTCTGGCGCGGCGTGCGCCCGCCGACGGCCGAGGTGCTGGCTGAACTTCGCGACGCACTGGCGGCGGGGCGGCCATGAAGAAGACGCTGGTCCGCGCCCTTCTCCTGCTCCTGCTCAGCGCCGTGGCGCTGCAGTTGGTGTTCGTGCTGCGCATTGCGGTCATGCTGGTTCTCGACCCCCAATCCACCGCCTTTCAGCGCACGGAGCTTCGGCGGCTGCTTGCCGAGCCGCAACCTCTGTCCTGGAGCCAGGAATGGCGCCCGTACGAGCGCATCGCGGCCACGCTCAAGCGCGCGGTCATCGCGTCGGAAGACGCCAGCTTCACCGACCACGCCGGCATCGACTGGGAAGCGATCGAGCGCGCCTGGGAGCGCAACGAGCGCGCCCAGGCGCGTGCAGAGCGCGTTCGCGAACAAGCCGAAGCGCGGCAGTCGCGTCTCGCCGCGAGCGGTCGGAAGGTGACGGCGCGCCCGGCATCCGCGCCGCGCATCGTCGGCGGCTCGACCATCACCCAGCAGCTCGCGAAGAACCTGCTGCTCTCGAGCGAGCGCAGTCTGGCGCGCAAGGGTCAGGAGTTCGTGCTGGCGACCTGGCTCGAACTGCTGCTCGGCAAGGAGCGCATCCTCGAGATCTACTTGAACAACGTCGAATGGGGCGAAGGTGTCTTCGGCGCGCAGGCCGCCGCGAGGCGCTACTACCGTACCGATGCGGATCGGCTCGGCGCCACCCAGGCAGCCCGGCTGGCGGTGATGCTGCCGGCGCCCAAGCGCTTCGAGAAACGACCCGGCTCGGCCTATGTGAGCGGCCGAGCCGCCACGATCGTGGCTCGCATGAGCGATGTCGAACTGCCCTGATGAACCGCCCCGCCTTGCGGGGGTCTTCTCCAGCATGCCGTCTTCCACCGTCACCCTCGAAATTGCCGCCACCGCCGCCCGGCTGGTGGTCGAAGAAGGCCTCGAGTACGGCCCGGCCAAGCAGCGCGCGCTCAAGCTGCTAGGCAAGCGCGGCCTGCAGGTCGCGTCCCGCAAGGCTGAGCTGCCCGACAACGACCTGCTCGAGGCCGAGGTCCGCAGCTACCTGGCGCTGTTCTGCGCTGAAACTCAGCCCGGCGAGCTCGCGGCGCTGCGCCGGGTGGCATTGCACTGGATGGAGCGCTTGGCCGAATTCCGGCCTTACGCGACCGGCGCCGTCTGGCGTGGCACCGCCACACGCCTGAACGATGTGCATTTGCAGCTCTACTGCGATGATTCCAAGTCGGCCGAGATCGCGCTGCTAGGCACCGGCGTGCCCTACGACGTGGGCAGCGTCCGCGGCCCGCAGGGGCGCACGGTCGACGTTCTCAGCCTGGCCGAGCGGAGCGTCGCGCTCGGCGAGACGGTCACCGTCCATCTGAGCATCCTCGACCACGACGACCTGCGCGGCGCGCTCAAGCCCGATGCCCAGGGTCGGGCTCAGCGCGGCGACGCCGCTGCGCTGCGTCGGCTGATGGAAACTGAAGCATGACGACCCATGGACCCGTCTCTTCGCGGCGGCGGCGCCTGCTGACCGGCGGCGCGGCCGGGGCGGCGCTGCTCGGCGGCGTGTGGTTATCGCTGCGCCGGCATGCGCCCGACCCGGCGGTCGAAGCTTTCTGGGCCCAGTCCTTCGAGACGCCGCAAGGCGGTCGCCTGGACATGAGCAGCCTGAGGGGTCGTCCCCTGCTGGTGAACTTCTGGGCGACCTGGTGCGCGCCCTGCGTGCGTGAACTGCCGGAGATCGATCGCTTCCACCGCGATTTCGGTGCCCGTGGCTGGCAAGTGGTCGGCTTGGCGATCGACGGGCCGACGCCCGTGCGCGAGTTCCTCGCGCGCATGAATCTGGGTTTTCCGATCGGCCTGGCCGGCCTGGAAGGCACGGCCCTGGTACGCCGACTCGGCAACGAGCGCGGCGGCCTGCCCTTCAGCGTTGCGTTTGATGCCGACGGCCACGTCGCACAGCGCAAACTGGGCGAAACCAGCTACGCCGAACTGGCGGGCTGGGCGCAAGGGGCCGGCTAGCCGCTGTGCGGAACTCCCGGCAGCAGCAAATCTCGCTTTCTGCTCCATTCGCGCGTAAAGTCGCCCCTTCGCTGGCCGATCTGCCGGCATCTCGACCCGCCTGAATGCGCATCCTCGTTCTTCACGGACCCAATCTCAACCTGCTCGGCAGCCGCGAAACCGCGGTTTACGGCAGCACGACTTTGGCCGAAATCGATGCGACGCTGATGGACCGAGCTCAGCAGGCCGGCGCGCAGATCGAGAGTTTCCAAAGCAACCACGAGGGTGCGCTGGTCGACCGGGTGCAGGCGGCGCGCAGCGAAGGCTGCGACTTCATCCTCATCAACCCGGCGGCCTGCACCCACACCAGCGTGGCCTTGCGCGACGCCATGGCCGCGGTGGCGATTCCTTTCGTCGAAGTGCATCTGTCCAACGTGTACCGACGTGAAGCCTTTCGCCGCCAATCGTATTTCTCGGACCTGGCCGAAGGCGTCATCGTCGGTCTGGGCCCGGCGGGCTACCGGCTGGCGCTCGAGTTCGCGCTCGAGCAATTCGGGCAAGGCCCTCGCGCCTGACCGGCGGCGCATTGCCGGCCATGCCGGCGCCCGCTGCCACGTTTTCGTTCAACCACAAGACTTCTGCTGGAGAGAGGCAAGCCCATGGACCTGCGCAAACTCAAGACACTGATCGACCTGGTGTCGGAGTCCAACGTCTCCGAACTCGAGATCACCGAAGCCGACGGCAAGGTCCGCATCGTCAAGAGCCCGCCGCCGTCCGCGCATCCGGTCGCGCCGGTCGGGGCTGCAGCGCCGGTTGCTGCCGCTGCGCCCGCTACACCGCAGGCCGTCGCCCCCGCCGCCGAGCCGGTGATCAGCGGCCACACCGTCAAGTCGCCCATGGTCGGCACCTTCTACCGCTCGGCCAGCCCGGGCGCCAAGCCCTTCGTCGAGATCGGCGGCCAGATCAAGGAAGGCGAGCCGATCTGCATCATCGAGGCGATGAAGATCATGAACGAGATCGAGGCCGACAAGTCGGGCACCGTCACTCAAATCCTGTGCCAGAACGGTCAAGCGGTCGAATTCGGCCAGCCGCTCTACATCATCGAGTAAGGCCAAGCTCTCGATGTTCAAGAAAATCCTGATCGCCAACCGCGGCGAGATCGCCCTGCGCATCCAGCGGGCCTGCCGCGAACTCGGCGTGCGCGCCGTCATTGTTTATTCCGAGGCCGACCGCGACGCCAAATACGTCAAGCTGGCCGACGAATCGGTGTGCATCGGCCCAGCGGCTTCCGCCCTGAGTTACCTCAACATGCCGGCCATCATCTCGGCCGCCGAGGTGACCGACGCCGAAGCCATTCACCCCGGCTACGGCTTCCTGTCGGAGAACGCCGACTTCGCCGAGCGCGTGCAGCAAAGCGGCTTTGTCTTCATCGGCCCGACGCCCGAGGCGATTCGCACGATGGGCGACAAAGTCTCGGCCAAGCAGGCCATGATCCGCTCCGGCGTGCCCTGCGTGCCGGGCTCCGAGAACGCGCTGCCCGACGACCCGAAGGAGATCACGCGCCAGGCGCGCGCCATCGGCTACCCGGTCATCATCAAGGCGTCCGGCGGCGGCGGCGGGCGCGGCATGCGCGTGGTGCACACCGAGGCGGCGCTTCTCCATGCGGTGCTGACCACCCGCGCCGAGGCGGGGGCGGCCTTCGGCAACCCGTCGGTCTACATGGAGAAGTTTCTCGAGAACCCGCGCCACATCGAAATCCAGGTGCTGGCCGACACGCACCGCAACGCGGTCTGGCTCGGGGAGCGCGACTGCTCGATGCAGCGCCGCCACCAGAAGATCATCGAAGAAGCGCCGGCGCCCGGCATCGCGCGCCGCATCATCGAGCGCATCGGCGAGCGCTGCGTGGCGGCCTGCAAGAAGATCGGCTACCGCGGCGCAGGCACCTTCGAATTCCTCTTTGAGGACGGCGAGTTCTACTTCATCGAGATGAACACGCGGGTGCAGGTCGAGCACCCGGTCACCGAACTCGTCACCGGCATCGATATCGTGCAGATGCAGATCCGCGTGGCGGCCGGCGAGAAGCTGCCGTTCACCCAGCGCCAGATCGCCATGCGCGGCCACGCGATCGAATGCCGGGTGAACGCCGAGGATCCGTACAAGTACACGCCCTCTCCCGGGCGCATCACCACCTGGCACCCGCCGGGCGGACCGGGCGTGCGCGTCGACTCTCACGCCTACAGCAACTACTTCGTGCCGCCGCACTACGACTCGATGATCGGCAAGATCATTTGCCACGGCGACACCCGCGAGCAGGCCCTCGCGCGCATGCGCACCGCCCTGCGCGAGACGGTGATCGAAGGCATCCTCACCAACGTGCCGCTGCACCGCGAGCTGATGGTCGACGCCAAGTTCATGGATGGCGGCACCAGCATCCATTACCTCGAAGGCTGGATGAACCAGCGCAAGCGGTGATGGGCCGTGCCGTGCAAGGGGCCGCGCCTCGGTACCGCGTGCCTCGAACGCTTGCAGCCCCGGTGTCCCCGCAGCCCGGCGGGCGCTGAAGGGATCATGGTCGAGCTGCTGTTGCTGGCCGAGGAAACTCAGGTCGAGCGCTTGTCCGACGCCCTGGTCATGGAGCTCGACGCGCTCAGCGTTTCGGTGGAAGACGCCGATGCCGACACTCCGGCCGAGGACGCGCTGTTCGGCGAGCCCGGCCTGCCGGCGCCGAAGGAAGGCTGGCAGCGATCGCGGCTCGCGGCGCTCTTCACCGACGACGCCGCGGCGACCGCTGCCGCCGCCCTGCTGCTGGCACAGGAGTGGGCCGATGGCGTGCAGGTCCAGGCGATCCGTCCGGTGGCCGATCAGGACTGGGTGCGGCTCACGCAGTCGCAATTCGCGCCGGTTGCAATCACGCCCGGCTTCTGGATCGTGCCGTCCTGGCATGCGGCGCCGGCCGCCGCCACGCAGGTGCTGCGCCTGGACCCAGGCCTAGCTTTCGGCACCGGCACCCATCCGACCACACGCATGTGCCTGCGCTGGATCGCCGAGCATGCCGACGCCCTGCGCGGCGCGCGCGTGCTCGACTACGGTTGCGGCTCGGGCATCCTCGCCATCGGCGCGGCCTTGTTCGGCGCCGGGCCGATCGACGCGGTGGACATCGACCCCGCCGCCGTGCAATCGACGCGCGATAACGCACAGGCCAACGGCGTGCCCTGGATCAATGTCGGGCTGCCGGAGCTGGCCGGAGCCGCCCGCGGTGCCTATCCGCTGGTGCTGGCGAACATCCTCGCCACGCCGCTCAAGCTGCTCGCGCCGCTGTTGTCGGCGCACGTGGCGCCGGGAGGCCACTTGGTGCTCGCCGGCATCCTGGAGCGTCAGGCCGAAGAGCTTCAGACGGCCTATGCACCGCTGCTGCGCCTGGAAGTGGTGGCTTCGGACGATGGCTGGATCCTCATGACGGCGCAGCGCGCAGCAGCCGACCGTGACTGAGGCGGCAAGGTGCTGATGGCATCATCTTGCGCATGAGCCTCGCGACCCGCTGCACCGCCTGCGGCACGATCTTCCGCGTCGTGCAGGACCAACTCAAGGTCTCCGAAGGCTGGGTGCGCTGCGGCCGCTGCCAGGAGGTTTTCAATGCGCTCGAGAGCCTGTTCGACCTGGAGCGCGAGGCGCCTCCGCAGCGGCTGATCCGTGCCGCCGCGCCGAGCGCGACCGAGGTGGCAGCGCGCGCCGTCGAAGAGTTCATCGCCAGCCAGCATCCGCCGCTCGGACCTTCGGCTCAGGCCGAAGTGCCGGCGACCCATGAAGACGACGCGATCGAGTCGCGCTTCTTCTCGAAGCCCTTGCCCGGCGACGCCTCGGGCGACGACGCCGATTCGGAGCATCCGGATTTCGCCGATGCGCGTTTTCCGAGCGAGTTTCCGCTCGATGCCGCACTCGACGATGGCGCCGGCGCACCGGCCCCGGAGCCGGCCCAAGCGACGCCGACACAGCCGCGTGTTTCGCAGCGGCAGCGCTGGCGCGAACGCCGCGAACAGCGAGAGCGCGAAAAGATCAACTCGCTGTTCGAAGCCTCGACCAACGACACGTTCGCTAGCCCCGGGCCGAGCACGTCGGTGCTTTATGAGCTGCCGCCCGGCGTCGCGCCGGGTTTCGTGCGTCAGGCCGAGGACGCCGCGCGCTGGCAGCGCCCCCGGGTGCGAGCCTCGCTCGTTGTCGCCGGGCTCCTGCTGCTGGGCGTGCTGTCGGTGCAGGTCGCCGTACAGTTTCGGGACACGATCGCCGCCTACCGGCCGGACGCAAGGCCCGCGCTCGAAGCCTTGTGCGACGTGATGGGCTGCAACGTCGGGCCGCTGCGCCAGCTTGCGGCGCTGACCGTTGAAGCGAGCGGCCTCACCCAGGTCGAAGGCAGTTCGGCCTACCGACTGAGTTTGAGCCTGAACAACCGCGGCCCGGTGGCGGTGGCCCCGCCGGCGATCGAGTTGGGGCTGACCGACGGCAGCGGAGCTTTGATCGCGCGGCGCGCCTTGCTGCCGAGCGACTTTCGCGTCGGTGGCGGGGGCGCGGTCGCCGCAACCCAGGCGCTCGCACCCGGAACCGAGACTCAGTGGCAGGCGCTGCTGAGCACCGGCGATGCGCGGGTCAGCGGCTACACCGTCGAACTGTTTTATCCCTGAGGTTTTCTTCTTCGACGGTCGCTGCCTGCGGTGGCGTCCTCGCTTTCCTTCGATTTCAAGCGGAGTTGTTTCACCATGCCAGCCCTGATCTGCGGTTCGCTCGCTTTCGACACCATCACGACCTTCCCGGGCCGCTTCGCGCAGCAGATCCTGCCCGAGCAGATTCACATCCTGAACGTGTCATTTCTGGTGCCCACGCTCAAGCGCGAGTTCGGCGGCTGCGCCGGCAACATCGCCTACACGCTGCGTGCGTTGGGCGGCGAGCCGGTGGTGCTGGCCGCCCTCGGTGCGGGCGACGGCGACGGCTACCTCGAGCGGCTGCGCGGCTGGGGCGTGAGCACCGAACACGTGAGCCGCATCGAGGACAGCTACACCGCGCAGGCGATCATCATCACCGACCAGGACAACAACCAGATCACCGCCTTCCACCCGGGCGCGATGCAGTTCGCCGAGCGCGCCGTGGTACCGGCGCGCCGCGATCTTGCGCTTGCGATCGTGGCGCCCGACGGCCGTGATGCGATGCTCCAGCATGCGCAGCAGCTCGCCGCCGCCGGCATTCCTTTCGTGTTCGATCCGGGGCAGGGCCTGCCGATGTTCGATGGTGCCGAGCTGCGTCGTTTCGTCGAGCAGGCCACCTGGGTTGCACTCAACGACTACGAGGCGCGCATGCTGTGTGATCGCACCGGCTCGAGCCTCGAAGAACTCTCGCGTTCGCACCTGCGCGGCCTTGTCGTCACGCTCGGCGCCGACGGCTGCGAAATCTGGGAACAAGGCCGCGTGCAACGTGTCGCCGGCGTTGCCGCGAATGCCGTGGTCGACCCCACCGGCTGCGGCGACGCCTTTCGCGGCGCGCTGCTCTATGGCCTGGAGCGCGGCTGGCCGCTTTCGCGTTGCGCAGAACTCGGCAACCGCGTCGGTGCCATCAAGATCGCGAGCCCCGGACCCCAGAATCACGTGATCGATCGCGCCGCGCTCGGCCTTTGAACCTGCACCACAACGTGCTCGACTGCACGCCAGCAACGACACCTGCGCTTGTTCCCTCCGCAGGCTGAGGCGGATTTCACGCCGGCATGCCGCGGCCCTTGCTATCTTCGGCAACAAGCCGAGCGAGGACCGCGTCGGCGCTCGCCGAGACCCTTGCCGATGAACGCGATCACCTGGCTGCTCCTGATCTGCACCGCGCTGGCGCTGGTGGCGTTCACGTGGTGGGGCAGCATGTGGTGGTACGGGCGCAAGCTCGGCGTGCTCCAGCAACGGCTCGACAAGACGCGAGAAGCGGCCACTCAGCATGTGGGCCAGGCGCGCCGCCAGATCGCGCAGTTGCAAAAGGAACTGGTTGCCCGCCCGCCGCTCAGTGAACTGGAGTGCAGCGCACGCGACGCCGCAGCCGCGGCCAGATCGCGCCGGGCGGCGCTCGACCTGAGTCTGGACCAGTCAAGGCCGTCGCGGCTGCCGTCGCACGGCTTTGCCGACACGCAGCCGCTCTAACGGTATGCGTTGGCCCGGTCTTGCAGCGACTCCTGCACTCGTAAATTAAAAAACCCGGCCGCAGCCGGGTTCTCGAACTCGAAGACCGTCGTTCCTCAGGGCTTGGTGCCCGTGGGGAAAGGCCAAGCCGCTTGCGGACTGAGCGTGGTCTTGGCGGCCGGAGCCGCTGGCTTGGCAGCAGGCGCGGCGGGCGCCGACGCAGCCTTCTTCGCAGCCGGCTTCTTCGCTGCTTTCTTGGCAGCCGGCCGCTTGGCCGCAGCCTTCTTGGCAGGCGCCTTCTTGGCAGCCGCTTTCTTCGCAGGCGCCTTTTTAGCTGCCGCTTTCTTCGCGGGAGCCTTCTTGGCAGCGGCCTTTTTCGCCGGTGCCTTGCGCGCAACCTTCTTGGCTGCAGCCTTCTTCGCCGGAGCCTTCTTGGCCGCTGCCTTCTTCGCAGGGGCCTTCTTGGCGGCGACCTTCTTCACCGCGGCCTTTTTCGCCGGGGCTTTTCTGGCCGGAGCCTTCTTCGCCGCTGCCTTCTTCGCAGGGGCCTTCTTCACAGCCGCCTTCTTGGCGGGAACCTTTTTCGCCGGGGCCTTCTTGGCCGCAGCCTTCTTCGCAGTTGCCATCACGATTCTCCTTGATCAAGTTGCAAGAACACCGCACCGCTCGAGCGGCACGGAGATTCACTGCCCATGGGGCTGCCTTGGAGAGACGCTCCGGTGCAGTGAATGAGGTCGTGGGCAATGCGCTGCGCTTTTCGCGTCTGTCGCCTCACCCACAAATCTTGATTCGTTGTTATCTATTCCTTCGTCATGCCCTGCGCGGCGGGCCGCGAAAGGCGATTCAGTCCCACGAGAGCGCGCCGCCCGACTGGTACTCGGTGACGCGGCCCTCGAAGAAATTGGTCTCCTTCTTCAGGTCGATCATTTCGCTCATCCACGGGAACGGGTTTTCCTCGTTCGGGAAGAGCTCCTCCAGGCCGATCTGCGTGGCGCGCCGGTTCGCGATGTAGCGCAGATAGCCCTTGAACATGGATGCGTTCATGCCGAGCACGCCGCGCGGCATGGTGTCTTCGGCATAGCGGTACTCGAGCTCGATGGCCTTGAGGAACAGGGCCTTGATCTCGGCCTTGAACTGCGGTGTCCACAGGCCGGGGTTCTCGAGCTTGATCTGGTTGATGAGGTCGATGCCGAAGTTGCAGTGCATCGACTCGTCGCGCAGGATGTACTGGTACTGCGTGGAAGCACCGGTCATCTTGTTCTGTCGGCCGAGCGCGAGGATCTGCGTAAAGCCGACGTAGAAGAACAGGCCCTCCATCAGGCAGGCGAAGACGATCAGGCTCTTGAGCAGCGTGCGGTCGTTCTCGGGCGTGCCGGTGTGGAAGTGCGGGTCCATGATCGCCTCGATGAAGGGGATCAGGAACTCGTCCTTGTCGCGGATCGACGCGACCTCGTGGTAGGCGTTGAAGATCTCCGCCTCGTCGATGCCGAGCGACTCGACGATGTACTGGTAGGCGTGCGTGTGGATCGCCTCCTCGAAGGCCTGGCGCAGGAGGAACTGGCGGCATTCGGGCGCGGTGATGTGGCGGTAGGTGCCCAGCACGATGTTGTTGGCGGCCAGCGAATCGGCGGTCACGAAGAAGCCGAGGTTGCGCGTGACGATGCGCCGCTCGTCCGGCGTGAGGCCGTTCGGGTCGCGCCAGGTCGCGATGTCGCGAGACATGTTGACCTCCTGCGGCATCCAGTGATTGGCGCAGGTGGCGAGGTACTTTTCCCAGGCCCACTTGTACTTGAACGGCACCAGCTGATTCACATCGGTCTGGCCGTTGATGATGCGTTTGTCGGCCGCGTTGACGCGGCGCGCTTTTTCGATCGGCTTCGCTGTGGCCTCGCTCTTCGAAGGCGGCGGCGCGTCGAACACGGCAGCGCCCGAATCGGACGACGGCACGGAATTCAGGGGTGACGTTTGTGTGGCCCGGGCATCGCGCGGCGATGAGGGCGAATGGCTGTGCGCGGCATCAGCAACAGCAGTGGAGCGAGCGTCGTCTTCCCAGACCAGCATGGTGTGTTTCCTGTGGATGGAATTATCGGAGTGTTGTGTTCAAACACAAAGCACTAGTTGACATTGCGGCGATGAAGTTGTTGCGGTGTCGCATCGCAAACGTCGTTGCTGCGTGCACGCGATGCATCGTCGTGCGTTCGTTGCAAGACGTGCGCGGCGCAGTGCGGCGCATGCATGTGCAGCACTGCCTCGCACTCGGACTGCAACGCGCAACGCGCCGCGCATCGGGTCACTGACAAGCCTCGCAGTCGGGGTTGTCGATCAGACATACCTTCATGTCGGTTGCAGGCACTGCAGCCTCGAACTGCGCCGGCTCGGCGCCCGACATCGCAGCACTGCCGCTCGTGCCCGCGCCGCTCGACACCGCGTTGAGCTGACCCGATTTCACCGTGGATTTCTCGGCATGCGTCGCACCCATCGTGCGCAGGTAGTAGGTGGTCTTGAGACCGCGCTGCCAGGCGAGCTTGTAGGTGTCGTCGAGCTTCTTGCCCGAGGCGCCGGCCATGTAGATGTTGAGCGACTGCGCCTGATCGATCCACTTCTGGCGCCGTGCCGCAGCTTCGACCAGCCACTTCGGCTCGACCTCGAAGGCTGTGGCGTACAGCGACTTCAGCTCTTCGGAGACGCGGTCGATGCGGCGCAACGAACCGTCGAAGTGCTTGAGGTCCATCACCATCACGTCGTCCCACAAGCCCTGCTGCTTGAGGTCGCGCACCAGGTACTCGTTGATTATCGTGAAGTCGCCCGACAGGTTGTTCTTGACCGACAGGTTGGAGAACGAGGGCTCGATGGAAGCATCCACGCCGATGATGTTGGAGATGGTCGCCGTGGGCGCGATCGCTACGCAGTTCGAGTTGCGCATGCCGTGCGACTTGATGCGCTCGCGCAGCAGGTCCCAGTCGAGCGTGCTCGAGCGGTCGACCTCCACCAAGGTGGCGTCCTGCCCCGCGAGCGTGCCGCGCTCCTTGGCCAGCATGTCGAGCGAGTCGATCGGCAGGATGCCGCGGTCCCACAGCGAGCCGGTGTAGCTGGAATAGCGGCCGCGTTCCTGCGCCATCTCGGTCGAAGCCCAGTAGGCGTAGTAGCACACCGCCTCCATCGAGCGATCGGCGTAGTCCACCGCGGCCTGCGAGGCGTAGGGGATGCGCAGTTGGTAGAGGCTGTCCTGGAAACCCATCACGCCCAGGCCGACCGGGCGGTGGCGCAGGTTGGAGTCGCGCGCCTTCTTGACTGCGTAGTAGTTGATGTCGATCACGTTGTCGAGCATGCGCATCGCGGTCGCGACGGTCTTCTTCAGCTTGGCGTGGTCGATCTCCATGCCGTCAGCACCCTGCACGAGGTGTTGCGCCAGGTTCACCGAGCCGAGGTTGCACACCGCGATCTCGCTGGCATTGGTGTTGAGCGTGATCTCGGTGCACAGGTTGGATGAATGCACCACGCCCACGTGCTGCTGCGGCGAGCGCACGTTGCAGGGGTCCTTGAAGGTGATCCAGGGATGGCCGGTCTCGAACAGCATCGAGAGCATCTTGCGCCACAGGTCCGAGGCGCGCAGCGTCTTGAAGAGCTTGATCTCACCGCGGGCGGCCTTGTCTTCGTAGGCGGTGTAGGCCTGCTCGAAGGCGCTGCCGAACTTGTCGTGCAGGTCCGGGCAGTTGGCCGGCGAGAACAGGGTCCAGTTGCCGTTTTCCAGCACCCGCTTCATGAACAGGTCGGGGATCCAGTTGGCGGTGTTCATGTCCGGCGTGCGACGCCGGTCGTCGCCGGTGTTCTTGCGCAGGTCGAGGAACTCCTCGATGTCGAGGTGCCAGGTCTCGAGGTAGGCGCAGACCGCGCCCTTGCGCTTGCCGCCCTGGTTGACCGCGACCGCCGTGTCGTTGACCACCTTCAGGAAAGGCACGACCCCCTGGCTTTCGCCGTTGGTGCCCTTGATGTGGCTACCCAGCGCGCGCACCGGTGTCCAGTCGTTGCCCAGGCCGCCGGCAAACTTGGAAAGCAGCGCGTTTTCCTTGATGGCTTCGTAGATACCGTCGAGGTCGTCGGCCACCGTAGTCAGGTAGCAGCTCGACAACTGCGAGCGGCGGGTGCCGGCGTTGAACAGCGTGGGCGTGCTCGACATGAAGTCGAAGCGCGACAGCACCTCGTAGAACTCGATCGCGCGCGCCTCGCGGTCGATCTCGCCCAGTGCCAGACCCATGGCCACGCGCATGAAGAAGGCCTGCGGCAGTTCGATGCGCGCCTTGTGCAGGTGCAGGAAGTAGCGGTCGTAGAGGGTCTGCAGGCCGAGGTAGTCGAACTGCAGGTCGCGCTCGGGTTGCAGCGCTGCGCCCAGGCGCTTGAGGTCGTACTGCTGCAGGCGTTCGTCGAGCAGTTCGGCCTGCACGCCCTTCTTGATGAAGTCGGGGAAGTACTCGGCGTAGCGCTCGGTCATTTCTTCCTGCAGGACCTCGCCGCCGAGAATCTCGCGACGGATGGTGTGCAGCAGCAGCCGCGCGGTGGCGCGCGTGTACGCCGGATCTTTCTCGATCAGCGTGCGCGCGGCCAGGATCGCCGCCTTGTAGACCTCGTCGATCGGCACGCCGTCATACAGGTTGCGCTGCGTCTCGGCCAGGATCGGCGCGGAGCGCACTTCGGCGCCGAGGCCGGCGCAGGCCGACTCGACCAGCGCGGCGAGCCGGCCCATGTCGAGCGGCACGCGCTGTCCGCGGTCGAGCACGTGCAGGGCGCTCGCAGCGGCCACCGGCAGCTCGCCCTGCTTGCTGCGCTCCTGCGCGCGGCGCTCGCGGTACAGCACGTAGGCGCGCGCCACCTCGTGGTGGCCGCCGCGCATCAAGCCCAGTTCGACCGCGTCCTGGATGTCTTCGATGTGAAAGCTGCCGCCGCTGGGCCGCGAACGGAGCATCGCGCGCACCACCGACTCGGTCAGCGCGTCGACCGTTTCACGCACGCTGGCCGAGGCCGCGCCCTGCGTGCCGTGCACCGCCAGGAAAGCCTTCATCAGCGCGACCGCGATCTTGTTCGGCTCGAACGACACCACCGCGCCGTTGCGGCGAATGATCTGGTAGCCGGCGTAGGCGGAATTGCCGCCTGCCAGCGGCCGCACGCCGGACGCAGGGCTGGTGCCGGCACCCGAGCCGGTGCCACCGACGGAAGGCGACGGGGAAGCGCTGGAGCTGACTGTTTGCATGAGGAATGCCTTTCGGTTCTTGTCGGGGTGGAACATGGATCGGGCGATAAGCGCAGACGATGCGAGGCGCTGCGAGGCAACGCGGATCTGGCTGGCAAAAGGTAAGGTCTAGCAGATGCAGGGGCCGTGTCTCGAATAGGCCGCACGCTGTGCCAGCCGCAAGGGATTTGCAGCCGCACGCCGTGCCGTAGCCGCTTGGCGAGCGCCGCGCCGCAAGCTGCGGCGCACTTTCGTGGAGGAAAGCACAGGAGGGCTTTTCACGAGGGCTTCTTGCACAACGAACCAGTGCGCAAGCGCTTGAATCAGGCGTTGAAGAATAGCATCTCGGGACACTATATCTAGCGTTTCCTGGAGCCACAAGCGCTAGCGGTAGTGTTTTACACGGAGTTCACACGCGGCGAAAAGCGGCGTAGGAAAAGCGGCCGGCACCGGCCCTCGATTGCTAGAGATCACTGCGCTTTTGCGGCGCTGCCGCGAGCGTCGAACCCGCTTGCTGCAGCGTGACTCAAGCCGCCGGCGACGCGAACGCAGCGGGGAAAAATCGCTCGACCCAGCCGGTCTGCGTTTGCAGGCGCTTCCAGTCGAAGCCCGCGCCGGGATCGCACTTGCGCCCTGGCGCGACGTGCTCATGGCCGACCACTTCAGTCAGGGGCAGCTCGGTCGCAAGCGCCTTCAGCAGTTGCACGAGGCTCGCATACTGCGCCGCCTCGAAGGACTCGCCTTCCAAGCCTTCGAGCTCGATACCCACCGAGTAGTCGTTGCAGTTTTCGCGGCCCCGCCAGACCGACCTCCCGGCATGCCAGGCCCGGTCACGGACCGAAACGAATTGCAGCGATTCGCCGTCGCGGCGGATCACGAAATGCGAAGACACCTCGAAGCCGCGGATCTGCTCGAAGTACGGGTGTGCGCTCCAGTCGAGGCGGTTGGTGAACAGGCGCTCGATCTCGTCACCGCCGTACACGCCGGGCGGCAGGCTGATCGAGTGGATCAGCGCCAGGGTGACCCCTGTGCCGTGCGGCCTCGGGCCGTGGTTGGGCGAATCGATGCGGCGTGCACCGGACCACCAACCGTGCTGCCAGTCCGTCGCCACGCCGCTCACGCGCCCTCGCGGCTGCGACGCTGCGCGTCGTCGACGTCGGCGGACTCGACGAGCGGCTCCACCGCGAAACCGTGCTCGGCCACCTGCACGCCCAGGCGCGCCATGCGGTAGCGCATCTGGCGAAGCGACAAGCCCAGGCTGGCACCGGCCGCCGTGCGGTTGAAGCGGTAGCGCTCTAGTGCGCGGATGAGGATGTCGCGCTCCACCCCATCGAGGTAGACGGCCAGGTCGCCGGGCAAGGGTGCCGGCAGCGCCGGTGTCGGCGCCTCGGGCGCCTGATTCACCGGCGGCTCGGGCTCGAGCGCCACGGACTCGCCCCTGTCGATATCACCGAAGACCGACTCCGGCAAACCAAGGTCGGCCACGTCGATCGCTTCGCCGTCGGACAACGCCACCGCACGGTGCAGCAGGTTCTCGAGCTCACGCACATTGCCGCCGAAGGGATAGCGCATCAAATAGGCCAGCGCCTCGCGCGTCAGCTGCGGCGGCGGGCCGACGCCCGCATCGGCGGCAATGCGCTCGAGCACCTGCTGGCAGATCGCCGGCAGATCCTCGAGCCGCTCGCGCAGCGCCGGCACGCGAATCTGGATCACATTGAGCCGGTAGTAAAGATCCTGGCGGAAGCCCCCGGCCTGCACCTCGGCGGCAAGGTTCTTGTGCGTCGCGCTGACGATGCGCACGTCCAGCGGCAACTCCTGCGTGGCGCCGACCGGGCGCACCGAACGCTCCTGGATCGAACGCAGCAGCTTGCTCTGCATCGACAGCGGCAGGTCGCCGATCTCGTCGAGGAACAGCGTGCCACCGCGCGCCGCCTGGAAGAAGCCGTCGCGGTCTTCGTTGGCGCCGGTGAAGGCACCCTTGCGGTAGCCGAAGAACTCGGCCTCGAGCAACTGCTCGGGAATCGCGCCGCAGTTGACCGCGATGAAGGGCTGCGCCCGGCGCACGCTCACGTCGTGGATGGCGCGCGCGACCAGCTCCTTGCCGGTGCCCGACTCGCCCTGCACCAGCACCGGCGCCATGCTGCGCGCCACCTTCTCGATTAGGGCGCGCACTTGCTCCATGGCTGCCGAATTCCCCGCCATGCGGGCGAGCGCACCGCGCGGCGCCGCTGCGGCGGTCGCCGGC
>NZ_JACDCW010000110.1 GCF_013817345.1 Methylibium sp. | reverse complement strand
ACAGCGCTGAGTGGTTCCTGCGTGGTCTCTTGCTCATGGCCTTCCTGCTTTCTCGAGCTCTCAGCCCGGGTTCATGAAGCAGAGTTTCCACTTATCGTCGTGTTCGGATTTCCGAGGCCACCTCTCTTCCCGGTCTTGCCGCAGGTCCAACCGTCAGGTGTCTTCCCGGCGACATAGCCGTCAAAGGCGTCCGTTTGCGCCAGGCAGGCGCCGGAGACCAGCACTGCCATCAGGCCCACGAGGTGTTTCATGGTTCGGTCCTTCCGTGATCTCACGCTACGACGAGCAACGGGTGTACCAGCAGGCCGATCAGCGCGGCCGCAAGCACGATGATCGGTTCGGGCAGCTTCTTGAAGCGCCAAAGGATGGCGACCGTGACGACGGCGATGAGCGCGGTGATCCAGTCCGTGATAGAGCGCATGCCGAGGACGATGACCGCACCAGCAATGGCGCCAATGGCCGCAGTCGGCTCCTGGCCGAAGAGCCGACGGTATTGGTGTGCAGCACCGGTCATCGACGCGCGCGACTCGCGTACTTAACGGCGGCTGTCGGCGCGCTTATCGAGCGGCCGGCTGCGGCCAAAAGCGGTCGTCAACCGGCGGCAGCTATCAGCGCCCGCGGGGCGCGACATCAATATGGCGCGGCGCCCGGACCAGACCCTGCACAGCGAAAGAACGCTGCTAGCCTGTCGGAACCACCAGTCACGTGGGCGCCTCGCGTCCTAGGATGGCCTGCAGCGTGTCGATCTCGACCGGCTTGACCAAGTGGTCATCGAAGCCAGCCGCGCGCGTGCGTTCGCGGTCTTGCGCCTGGCCCCAGCCGGTGAGCGCCACCAGCGTCATCGCAGCATGGCGTGGCTGCGCCCGGATGCGGCGCGCCAGCTCGTGGCCGTCCATGCCGGGCATGCCGATGTCTATGAAAGCCAAGGTCGGCGGCTGCGCCTCGATGGCCGCCAGCGCCGACGGGCCGTCATAGACGGCGCGCGCCTCCGCGCCCAACAACTTGATCATCTCACCCAGGCTGTCCGCGGCGTCGCGGTTGTCGTCGACCAGCAGCACGTGCAAGCCCGCTGCAGGTGCGGCTGCCTCGGCCGACGCAACCGCAGCGACTGGCGCGGCGGCAGAGGACATGGCTAGCGGCAGCTGAACAACGAATTCGCTGCCGCAGCCCGGCCCCTCGCTGGTAACCGTCACTTCTCCGCCGTGAAGCTCCACCAGCCCTCGCACCAGCGACAGGCCGATGCCCAAGCCGCCTCTGCCGATGCTCGCCGCGCTCGCTAGATCGGGTTCGCCCTGCGCGAACATATCGAAGACCCGTGGCAGCAGCGTCGCCGGGATGCCCTGGCCATCGTCGCGCACGGAGATCAAAACGGATTGCGCCTTTGGCTGCACGGCCAGCGTGATGTGCCCGCCCGGCGGGGTGAATTTGGCCGCGTTGTTGAGCAGGTTGGCCAAGACCTGGCCCAGTCGCACGGGATCGGCATCCAGCCAGAGGGTGCCAGGTGCGGGGCCTTGCACCCTCAGCACATGACGGCGCTCTTCCATCAGGGGCTGCACAGCCTCCAGCGCGCCTTGTGCCACGTCGGCCAGGTCGATGCGCCGCCGCTGCAACTCGATCTTGCCGTGGGTAAGCCGCGAGACTTCCAGCAGGTCATCGACCAGGCGAACCATGTGGGTGGCGTGGCGCCGCATCATGGGGGCTAGGCGGGCCACTGCCGGGGCGTCGGCGCCGCGTTCCAACAGCTGCAAGCCGGTAACGATGGGCGCCAGAGGATTGCGCAATTCATGCGCCAGCGTGGCCAGGAATGCATCCTTGGCCCGGTTGCCGGCGTCGGCCTCCGCCCGGGCCGCCTGCTCGACCAGCAGGGCTTGCCGGCGCTTCAGAGCCTGGTTGCGCTCGGTGATGTCATGCGTCACGCCCGACATCGTGATCGCACGGCCGGCGCTGTTGCGACGGGTGATGCTGCCGCGTGCCTCCACCTCTCGCACGGTGCCGTTGGGGTGGAGAACGCGGTGCTCGAGGGTGAACTCGTTGACGCTGCCGATCACCACTTGGTCGAGGGTGGCCTGCACCGGCGCCCGGTCGTCAGGGTGTACGGTGGCCATGGCCTCATCCAGCGAGGTGACGGTACGTCCGTAAAGCCGCGCCATGGTGGGGTTGGATGCCACGTGCCCGCTGTCCAGGTGCCAGGTCCACACCGCCAGTTCCGCTGCTGCCACCGCTTGATCCAGGCGTTCAGTGCTTGCCACGACTTCGGCATACAGGCGCGAATTGTCCAGGGAGATGGCGATCTGACCGGCCAGCACCTCGAGCGTCAGGATTCGATCGGGCGAGAACGCGCCCGGCGCCAGGTTATTTTCCAGGTAAAGGAGTCCGAGCAGGTCGGCCTGCTTGCCGATCGGCAGGCAGAGAACCGAGCGGGCCTGCCGCGGCGCCCAGGCGGGGTCGGCGGAAAAGCGGTGGCGGTCGCCGGCGTCGTGCAGCACGACCGGATCGCGGCTGCGCTTGACGTAGGCGATCAGCGACTGCGGCAGATCCGCGGCGGTCCCGCCCGGCGGCGGGTCGTCGCCGGCCGAGCTGCCGATGACGACCTTGTCGCCCGTAGGCTCGCACAGCACCAGTTGCGCGCTTTGCGCACCGGCCTGTTCGAGCACGTTGCGCATCAACGTCTGCAGCAGCCGGTCGCGGTCTATCTCGCCCGAGATTGCCTGCATGGCCTTGGTGAGCGACAGAAGGTCGACGGACTCGGCCAACAAGTCGGGGGTCTCTTTTCGGCCCGCAGTCTGGACCGGCTCCGGGCCAAGGCTGCGTTCGATCTGGCGCTGTTTGCCGAAAGCGCCCCACTCGCGATAGTGCCCTGCAGCGGCGCGCAGGGCGGTCCGGCCTGCGCTGTTCGCGCCGCTGGTCATATAAAAACGGGCGGCCGTTTCGCAGCTGAGCGCTGCGTCGCGCAGCGCGCCATGGTCGATGGCCAGGGCGGCGGCGCGCTCATACAGGCCCATCGCTGAACGTGCATCGCCGGCCAGACGGGCCTGCTCGGCCGTCAGCAAGACGTGTCGGTGCTCGAAGTTGGCCGGTCCGTGGCGCGCCCAGTCATGCAGGCGCTGGATGTCCTGCTCCATCGCGGCAAGCGATTCGCTGTCCAGGCCGTGGGCGTCGTCAGCCGTGGCCGCCAGCGCAAGCGCCCGGTAGAAATGGAAATCTGCTTCGATCGGCAGCGATGACACCGCGTCCAAGGCCAGCGCGGCGTGCGTCGCAGCCGCGTGCGCCGTGGCGAAGTCGCCGAAGGTCAAGGCCAACACAAGCCGTGCCATGTGCACGTGCGCGGTGCCACTCTTAAAAGCGCCCGCCTCGATGTCCTCCAGCGCCGCTGCGGTGTCGAAGCCTTCGCCGTCAAGCAAGCCTTCCTCGGCAGTGAGGCCCTGCAGCGCGCGCTGCAGCTGGCGTTGTGCCCGGATCGTGAGCCAGACTGGGCGCTGGCCGATCCGCCGCGCGAAGTCGAGGTACTTGTCCAACACCGGATCGGCATCCGGCAGCCGGGCGGCGGCCATGATGTACTGCCAGCTACCCTGAAAGCCGTTGTAGCTGGCAACGGTGAGGTCGCCGGCCTCGACGCAAGCCGCGAATCCGCGCTCGAGGAACGAAAAGCTAGTGGGAAATGGGTTGCGCCAGGAGTTGATATGGCTGCCATGGATATGCAGGACCGTGCCCTTCAACTTCGGATCGGCAAATCGCTCGTTCAAGCTGATCGACATGTGCGAAAACTCGAACCCGGCCGGGACGTCACCGAAGCTGGACACTAGCAGCATCGAGTACATGCTGTAGGCAAAGCAGGAATCCTCGCAATTGCCATGCTGCAGTGACAGGTTGACCGCCTTGCTGACCAGCAGCGGGAAAAGGTCCGGTTTGGCCAAGTAAGTCGGAGGCCCGAGCGTGGTGAGCATGGAGATCGTGGCGCGCGCGTGCGCATCGCTCGTTGTGGGCAGCTGCGCGACGGCGGGAATGCTGTGCCCTGTCACCCATGCGTCGATGGCGCGGCGCTCCTGTATTACCGCCTGCGCCAGCTCCGGTGTCGACTCGGGCGGTGCGATCCCGAGGAAGGCCAGCGCCTGCAAGCCCAATTCCAGCGCGCGCCTGAAGTCGCCCGCAACCTGCTGCAGTCGCACCCACAAGTAGTACACCGCGGCGCGGTCGATGTCGTTGCGTGCCAGGGCGACCAGCCGCTCGAAGCTGGCCTCGGCGATCACCAGCCGGCCGGCAAGGAATTGGCACTCGGCGTGGTCGCGCTGCAGCGTGAAGCTGGAGGTGTAGTCCGCCGCCGGAAGGTTCAGCAGCAAGTCGGCAGCATCGAAGTAACGCAGCGCCGAGTCGTAGGCCACGGCCTTCATGGCACGCCGGCCAGCCGCGGCGTTGAGCCAGCCCAATCGGTCCCGCTCATCGGGATGGTCGATCAGCGCAACCCCCGCATTGAGCTGGTTGACCACATCGAAAAGGACCGCTTCATCCAACTGCTCGCTTGCGTCGCCCAGAAGCAACCGGCCGATGCGCAGGTGCAAAGCAGCGCGGGCCGCCGCGGGCGTAAGGCTATAAGCGGCTTGCTGGATGCGGTCATGCGCAAAGCGCAGCGTGGGCGTGTCAGCACCGTGGAGCCAAGTCACGAGGCCCATCGACGACGCAGGCGCGATCACCCCCACGGTGACCGGAATCGGCTGTCGTAGCAGCGTGGCCAACCGCTCCAGCTCGACCTGGTTGCCGAACGCCGCAGTAAGCGTCAGCGCCTCTTGAGTTGCCGGTGACAAGATGCCAAGCCGATCCACCAGCAGGTCGATCAGGTTGTCTGTAATGTCCTCGGCTTCGATGCAGGCGAGATCCCAGGCCCAGCCGCCAGTGGAGGCATCAGGCGCGAGCAGCCTTTTTTCATACAACGTTTTGAGGAATTCATTGACGAAGAACGGGTTGCCGCCCGTTTTCTGCAGCACCAACCGCGCCAGCGGGCGCACTGCATGCGGGCTGCGGGACAGGCTGGCCGCCAAATGCTCGCTGATGCCTTCCAGGCCAAGCGGCCCCAGCTCGGTGTGCCGTGGCACAACGCCGCCAGCGTCTAGCTGGGTAAGCAGCGTGCGCAGCGGATGCTGTGCGTCCACCTCGTTGTCCCGGTAAGCCAGCACCAAGCAGACGTGGCGCAGCTCCGATCCGACAGTCAGCCTTTGCAGCAGCTCCAGCGTGGCACTGTCCGCCCACTGCATGTCGTCCAGAAACAGCAGCAGCGGCCTGTCTCGCGTTGCGAACGCCTGGACGAAGCGCGAGAACACCATGCTGAACCGGTTGCGTGCTTCGGCCGGCCCCAGCTCGGGCACCGGGCTCTGCGCACCCAGCACCAGCTCCAGGTCCGGCACGACCTCAGCAATCACCTTGCCGTTGCTGCCCAAGGCATCGCGCAGCCGCGCCCGCCAGGCTTGCAGTGAAACGTCGTCTTGGCCAAGCACGTGCCGCAGCTGTGCGCGAAACGCCTGGACCAGCGTGGCGTAGGGTGTGTCGCGCTGGTACTGGTCGAACTTGCCCTCGACGAGCAGCAGAACGCTGCCCGCCGCCGCGCCCCGCACCAAGACCGACTTGCCGATGCCCGAGAAGCCGAACACCACAACCACTGGCGCCGCGCCGCCGTGCGCCTCCTGCAGCGCGGCGCGCAGAGCGGCGAGTTCACGCTCGCGGCCGATCAGGGCCGGCGAAATTTCGAGCGTTTGCCGCATGTCCCCAAGTGCCAGCGCGAACGCCTCGATGCGGCCCTGGCCATCGAGCGTCTGCTGGCAGCGTTCGAGGTCGCGTACCAAGGCGGCCGCGCTTTGGTAGCGCTCATCGGGCGCCTTGACCAGCAGCTTCAGGATGATGTCGGCCAGCACCGGCGGCAGCGTGGGCGCGAATTCCAGCGGTGAAGGAGGCCGCCGGGCCACATGGCTGTGTATCCATTCGAGCGCATCGGTGGCCTTGAAGGGCAGCCGCCCCGTGGCCAGTTCAAAGAGCAGCACGCCCAGCGAGTACAGGTCGCTGCGGTGATCGACCCCAAGCGCCAGGCGGCCGGTCTGCTCGGGTGAGACATACGGCAATCGTTCCGTTTCGAAACCGGCTTGGGGCGCAACGGTGCCGTAATGCAGCAGGCGGGCATGGGCGAAACCGCTGTAGCGCGCTTGGCCGCTGGTGCCGTCAAACCATGCGTTCGCAGGCCGGATGTCCAAATGCGCCACATGATGGCGGTGCAATGCGGCCAGCGCCGCGGCCAGCGCACGCGCACAGGTCAGCCACCGCGGCAGGTCGCATCCCAGTCCGCCCTGCAGCAATGTGGATGACGCGATCAACTCCAGGTGACCCGCGTCCTCGTGCACTGCCCATGGTCCCCCCCCGAGCGGTTTGGCTAGCAGCACAGCGGCGGCGTCGACGTGCGCTGCGAGCTTACGAGCATGCAAGGAGGAAGCATCGCGCTGCAGATGCAGCAGGATCGGCGCGCCATCGGCCTCGCGGCGACTGCGATACCAATCGCTGCCGAGGGCTGCAACAACCGTGTAGCCGGCCGGAGGAGCGGGCAAATTTAGACGGTCAAGCGGCAGGTGCAAATGCTTCACCAATGGCGGGTCAGGCAGTTAAGAATGAGCCGCGCACGAGCGCTAGAGCACGCTGGGTGTTGGGCTTTAAGCGGCCATATGGTGTGGGAAGGATACAGGCCGACGCAAGATTCAAGAAGCATCAAACCGCGGTTTGCACCTGGCAAAGGATCTTCGCTCTCGCAAAGCGGCGCACGAGTGAGCTCGCCATTCCATAACGCCGGCTAAAAGTGCCGTTCTCGAACACACCCCGACCGTCCGCTTTTGGGCGACGAGTTCAGCGTCGCCAATGTCGGTGATGGGTCGAGAGCGTCAGGTGCCCGACCATGAGACCGGTCATCGACCGGCAGCCTGGCACTCCTCCACAAAGCTGGGGGTGAAGGGCAGATTTCAGGGTACAGCCGACACTCGCGGCCGCGGCTCCTGAGCGACCGGTCCTGCCGTTTGCTGCCCCTCGACCGCCGCGCTCGACCGGCCGCACCCAGTCGAGGCTGTGTGCAAACAGCTTTGGCGGGCAGCTGCAAGGCATGGCTGGCGACCGCCGCTGTCAGTCAGCAGCGGGAGTTGCAGTCGCACGCGCGCGCTCGCCGGGCGCTGCGCCCTTACGCTCTCATCTCCGCGATCAGCTTGGTAGCGCCGAGGATCTTGATCACTCGCCGCAGGTTGTACGCCAGCACCTGCAGACTCATCTCAGTTCGCACGCGGGGCAGTGTTCTGGTCAGGAAGTGCGTGGATCCCATCCACGCCTTCAACGTGCCGAATACGTGCTCCACCGTGCGCTGTCGTAGTCGAGAGGCTTCGGGCGCGCCGTCAAGGCGCGCCTGGACCATCTCGAGAACATCCTCATGCTCCCAGCGACTGATGCGTCGATTCGGAGCCGGAGTGCACTGTTTCTTCAGGTGGCAATCGGGGCATGCAGACGACCAGTACTTGTGAAGCGTCTTGCCATCCTCGACAGTGGTGAACCGATGGATGGCAGTGTGCCCGGCAGGGCACCGGTACACGTCGCGCTGACTGTCGTAGATGAAGTCGCGCTTGTCGAAGCGCCCCTCGAACTTGCCGCCCGAGGTCAGTGGCTTGGGCACCATCGCCGCGATACCTGCCCGTTCACATTCGAGGATCTGGTACCCCTCGAAGTAGCCACGGTCCGCCAGAACGATCGGCCTCGGATGTGCGGCCGCCTCCTTGGCAGCCTTCGCCATTGCGGCCAGCTGTCCACGGTCCGTCACGGCGTTGGTCACCTCGTGCGCAACGATCAGGTGGTGCCGCGTATCGACGGCGGTCTGAACGTTGTACCCAACCACTGCTGAACCCAGGCGGCTGGTTGCCATGGAGCGCGCGTCAGGATCGGTCAGGGAGACTTGCCGCTCCTGCGAGGCCTGCAACTGCTCTTCGATTTCGCCGAGGCCTCGCATTTGCTGCTTGATCTTGGCGATCTTTTCCTTCAGGCGCGCCGCCCTCTGGGGAAGCACGAGCGCCGGATCACGATCGGCGCGATCGAGCTCGGTCAGGTAGCGGTTGATGCTGTGCTCCAGCTGCTGCATCCGCACTTGGATCTTGTGGCTGGTGAAGTTCTTGTCGCGGTTGTTGACTGCCTTGAACTTGCTCCCGTCGATGGCAACGATGCCGTCGGCGAACAGCCTGAGCCGCCTGCACAGCAGGACGAACTCGCGGCACACCCTGCGGATCGCGTCTGGGTGGTCCTTGCGGAAGTCGGCGATGGTCTTGAAGTCAGGCGTGAGGCGGCCGGTCAGCCACATCAGTTCGACGTTGCGCTGCGCTTCACGCTCCAGGCGGCGGCTCGACTGGACTTGGTTGAGGTAGCCGTAGACGTAGATCTTCAGCAGCACCGCCGGGTGGTACGACGGCCGACCGGTTGCCGCGGGCTTGACACCATCGAAGCCAAGCTTGTGCAGCTTCAGCTCATCGACGAAGACATCAACGACTCGCACTGGGTTGTCGTCTGCGATGTAGTCGTCCAGACACTCTGGCAGCAGCGTGATCTGGCTGCGCTCCTCGCCTTCGATGAATCGCTTCATGTGGCCCGCCCCAAGTCGCGTTGCCTCACCTTAGGCGATCACCTCAGCCAATCAAGGCGTTTTCACACAGCCTCAGTCTGAAGCCGACGGCCAACGAACGAATCGAGATGTCGGGACTTGGCCGCGAGCGTCAGTTCGATAGTGCAGGGCGTGATCACCGAATCGCCCTCCAAATCCGGCGAGATTCTGGAGTTCATTGTTATTGCGAACGCACCCCCGACGATCGAGCGCTTCCTCGAAGCGCTGACGAGGTCTATCGCAGGTTGTGCCCTCCGACGCGATCAGAATCCCGTTTGGTATCAAAGATGGAGCACCTGTGAACGGCAACCTCTGGCTCCTTGCCGTCCTGCAAGGACTCTTTCTGACCAACAACATCACCTTCATTGCCATCAACGGACTCGTCGGGCTGGCGCTCGCGCCGTTCAGTTGGATGGCGACGCTGCCGGTGATGGGCTACGTTATCGGCGGCGCCCTTTTCACAGCGCCGGTCGCTTGGGCGCAGAGCCGCTTCGGGCGCAAGGCCGGGTTCGGGCTGGGGCTGGCCGTGGCGCTCGTCTCAGCGTTGTTGTGCGCCTTTGCGGCATTCACGCGCAACTTCTGGCTGCTGTGCGCGGCCACGGTCCTGGCCGGCTACTACTCGGCCAACGGCCAGTTGTACCGCTTCGCATCGGCCGAACTCGCTGCGCCGACCGCCCGCGAAAAGGCGGTGTCCCTGGTGATGGCCGGTGGCCTGATCGGCGCGGTGCTCGGTCCCAACCTGGCCGCGCAGACCCAGGCTCTTTCAGACGCGCCATTCGTCGGCGCCTACATCGCGCTGGCGATCGTGGCGGCCCTGGCGATGGTGCTGCTCGGATTCATGCGCTTCCCGCCGGCGGCCGGACGAGCCTTCGCGTCGGCCGGACGCACCCTCGGGCAGATCGTTCGCCAGCCCGTGTTCATCGTTGCGGCGGGCGGCGGTGCGCTGAGTTATGGCGTGATGAATCTGCTGATGGCGGCCACGCCGCTTGCAATGCAGCAGTGCGGCATGCCGTTTTCCGATGCCGCACTGGTGCTGCAATGGCACGTGATCGGCATGTTCGCGCCGGGCTTCGTCACTGGCCACCTGATCCATCGCTTCGGCCCCTTGCCGGTGATGGGAGTAGGCGTGGCGCTGAACGTGATGTGTGTGGCGATCGCGTTGCCCGGTGTCGATTTGCACCACTTCACCGTCGCGTTGTTCCTGCTCGGTGTCGGCTGGAACTTCCTTTTCACCGGCAGCACGACGCTGTCGCTGTCTGCCTATGCGCCGGAGGAGAGAAACCGCGCTCAGGCGGCCTTGAACTTTTTGCTATTTGCGGTGATGGCCCTCAGTTCGTTCTCGTCCGGTGCTCTGGTGACCACGCAAGGGTGGAATTGGCTGAACCTCGGTTCGCTGGCGCCACTGCTGCTGATCGCAGCGGGCCTGCTGTGGCTCGCGCGGCGCGGCTCCGCGCAGCGCACTGGGGATGTCCCGGCGAGCGGCGGACGGAGCTAAGGCGGTGCAATGGAGAGACCGCTGTGGTCGGCAGCGTGAGTTCGCTGCCCTGACTAGCGGGCATGCGACGTCCGCAACGCAAGAAGGGCCCGGCACGCCCCGCCGTCAGGGTGTCCGACACAGCCCCAGGATGCGCTCCTGCTGCGTGCACGTCGCCGACGCGGGGGCGGCCGGCGCGGGCTGCGGGGCTTGCTCTTGAGCGGCAGTGCAGCGGCGCAGCACCCGCTCGATCGGCGTGTAGTAGCGCCAGCCGCGGCCCAGCGGTGGTAGATCGAGCCGCACGTCGCGCCATTTCGGATGGCCCTCGGTCTGCAGCACCGCGAAGTTCTCGCAAAGCGACTGCGCGAAGCGCGCCAGCTTGCCGGTCGTCACACGGTAGGTGTAGTCGTAGGTCACCAGATAGGCCTTCACGGCAAGGCCGGAAACGTCCTGGTCGAGCCAGTTCGGGTAGCTCGCCGAGCGGATCGTTGCGGCGCCATAGGTCTGCAGTGCGGCCTGGGTCCCGGGATTGCCCGGGTCGACCTTCAGCAGCCGCACCAACTGCTTGGCCTCGGGCTTCATGTCGGCCAGCAGCTTGGCCGGCTGGCCGGCGACGATCACGACCACATCGACCGAGCCTTCGGTCGTCAGCTTCAGCAGTGCCTCTTCGTTGGTCAGCGTGCTGGTCGCCGCGTCGGTTAGCGGCTCGTCGAACATGAGCCGGTAGATCGTCGATGCGCTCATGGCCGTGCCGCTCTGCAGGGGGCCGATGTTGATTTTGCGGCCCTTGATCTCATGCACGTACTGCAGCGGCGAATCGGTGCGCACGACGAAATAGATCTCCTCGTCGTACAGCGGCAGCACGACGCGCAGCGGCCGGATCAGGTCGGCCGCGACGGCGTTCCCGGCGTCCGCGTAGTCCACAAAAGCCTGGTAGACGTCGGACTGCACGATCGCGAGCTTGACGCCGGTGTCGTAGCGCAGCCGGCTGACGTTGTCGGCCGAGCCCTTGGAGGCAAGCGCCTCGAGCTCGATGCCCGCCTGCGGTGCCACGAAGCGCGCGAGGTCACGCCCGATCTGGATGTAGGTGCCGCGTTCGGATGCGGTGACGATCTTGTACGAGACCGTCGGCGTCGATGGCGCCGGCTGCGCAAGGGCGGCGCCCGGCGACACCAGGGCCGTGGCGGCGGTCAGCGTGGTCAACAGTGCTGCGGCCAAGGCGTGCAGCGTGCGCGGCAGATGGAGCATGGAAGACCTCCCCTTCGTCAATGGCGTGGATTCAGCGTTCGCACAGCCCGAGTGCCGCCCGGTTCGGCTCGCAGGGCGCCGCGAGCGGTGCTGCGAGCGGTGCGGCACTTAGCGATTCGGATGGCACAGCGTCCGCGGCGGGCACGGCATCCGCGGCGGGCGGGGCGGTCAGCTCGGGCGGCGATGGCATCGGGCTTCGTGTCGCCTGCGGCATGACCCCGGCCGCCGGCTCGCAAAGGCCCAGCACCGCGGCCGCGCCCGTGCAGGTGGCCGGCGTGGGCGAGGCGAGCGCTGCCGACGCTGCCGCCCTCGGGGGCGGCGGCTCGCCCGCAGGCCTCGCGTCGGCAGGCCTCGTGTCGGCAGGCGCCGCTGCGGCTGCGCCGCTACCGTCGAGTGGGAGCTCGTCCGTCGTCGAGCCGCCTCCCCCAAGGCTTGCCGAGATGGCGGGGTCGGATGCGGATGGGCTCGGCAAGGCGGGCAGGGCCTCGCCCAGGCCGGTCCTCGCCGTTTCCGCCGCCGGGGGTAGCGCGGTGCTGGTCGGGGATTCCGACGGCGTCGGGCCGGCCACAGGCACCGGTGCGGCAGTCACCGAACCCGCATCGGATGCGGGCCACGGCGGGTCCGCCGCGTCAACGGCGGCCGCCGATGCGGTGACCGGCCCGGTGGAGGGTGGCTCGCCAGCCTCGAGCGGCAAGGCGGTCGCTCCCGCACCGGGCGAGGACGACGTGGCCTCGACCGCCGTCGTGGGCGGCTGTGTTGTCGGCGGGGTGGTCGAAGGCGCCGTTCGGGCCGCAGGTGGGGCTGTGTCCGCCGGCGCCGCAAGCTCGCCGGCCGGCCCGGTCACTGTCCCGCTGGCTTGTCGGCCCGCCGCGATGACGGCCAGGCGCATGCGCTCTAGCTCGGTGCTGTCGGCTGCCCTCGGGGGCCGCGGCCAGTCCCCGCCGCCGAGCCACCAACCGATGCCGATGCCCGCCACCGCGAACACGATCGCGCCGGCAGCGAGGCGGGCGGGGAGCCCCCTCGCTCCGGCGC
>NZ_JACDCW010000017.1 GCF_013817345.1 Methylibium sp. | reverse complement strand
GAAAAATCGCGCCGCCTGAGCGAGGTCAACGCCGCGCTCGAAGACCCGACGGTCTGGAACGATCCCAAGAACGCCCAGTCGCTGGGCCGCGAGAAGAAGTCGCTGGAGGCGGTGGTCGAGTCGATCGGCTCGCTCGAGCGCAACCTGTCGGACAACGCCGAGCTCTACGAGATGAGCAAGGACGAGTCCGACTTCGACGGCCTGAAGGCCATCGAGGCTGAAACCGCGGCGCTCGCCGCGCAGGTCGAGCAGCTCGAATTCCGGCGCATGTTCAACAACCCGGCCGACCCCATGCCCTGCTTCCTGGACATCCAGGCCGGCGCCGGCGGCACCGAGGCCTGCGACTGGGCGCAGATGCTCATGCGCCAGTACCTGCGCTACGCCGAGCGCAAGGACTTCAAGGTCGAGGTCATGGAAGAGACCGAAGGCGACGTGGCCGGCATCCGCAGCGCCACGCTCAAGATCGAGGGCGACTACGCCTTCGGCCACCTGCGCACCGAGACCGGCGTGCACCGCCTCGTGCGCAAGAGCCCATTCGACAGCTCGGGCGGGCGCCACACCTCCTTCGCCAGCGTGTTCGTGTACCCCGAGGTCGATGACACGCTGGAGATCGAGATCAACCCCGCCGACGTGCGCACCGACACCTACCGCGCCTCCGGCGCCGGTGGCCAGCACATCAACAAGACCGATTCGGCGGTGCGCCTCACGCACATCCCGACCAACATCGTCGTGCAGTGCCAGAACGACCGCTCGCAGCACCGCAATCGCGACGAAGCCTGGCAGATGCTGCGCTCGCGCCTGTACGAGCACGAGATGCGCATCCGCATGGCCGCGCAGCAGAAGCTCGAGGACAGCAAGACCGACGTGGGTTGGGGGCACCAGATCCGCTCGTACGTGCTGGACCAGAGCCGCATCAAGGACCTGCGCACGAACGTGGAGATCAGCAACACGCAGAAGGTGCTCGATGGCGATCTCGACGCTTTCATCGAAGCGAGCCTGAAGCAGGGCGTGTGATCGCAGAGAGCATGAAAACATCGACCGCTGCTGCGTCGCGGTGTCCCGAACAAGAATAGAAGGAAGAATCTCCCATGCGCGAAGGCACCGCCCCCATCGTCCGCCGCGAGGACTACCTCGCGCCGGCCTACTGGATCAGGAACGTCGATCTGACGTTCGACCTCGATCCTGCCAAGACCCTCGTCATCAACCGCATGGAGGTCGAGCGCAACGCCGACGTGCCAGCGCAGCCGCTGCGCCTGGACGGCGAAGACATCAACCTGAGCCGCGTGCTGGCCAACGGCGAGAGCGTGTCGTTTCGGGTCGAAGGTCAATGCCTCGTCATCGACAACCCGCCCGAAGGTCGCTTCACCCTGGAGCTGCGCAGCACCTGCGCGCCGGCGAAGAACACGCAGCTCTCGGGCCTCTACACCTCGGCCGGCGGCTTCTTCACGCAGTGCGAGGCGCAGGGCTTCCGCCGCATCACCTACTTTCTCGATCGCCCGGACGTGATGGCTGTTTACAAGGTCACGCTCAAGGCCGATGTTAAGAAGTACCCGGTGCTGCTCTCGAACGGCAATCTGCTCGAGCAAGGCCCACTCGAAGGCGGCCGGCACTACGCCGTGTGGAGCGATCCCTTCCCGAAGCCGAGCTACCTGTTCGCGCTGGTCGCCGCCGACCTGGTGGCGCGCGAGCAGCGCATCCGGTCGCGCTCCGGCAAGGACCACCTGCTGCAGGTCTACGTGCGCGCCGGTGATCTCGACAAGACCGAGCATGCGATGAACTCGCTGATCGCCTCGGTGGCGTGGGACGAGGCGCGCTTCGGCCTGCCGCTGGACCTGGAGCGCTTCATGATCGTCGCCGTGAGCGACTTCAACATGGGCGCGATGGAGAACAAGGGCCTCAACATCTTCAACACGAAGTTCGTGCTGGCCAATGCCGCCACGGCCACCGATACCGACTTCGCCTACATCGAGAGCGTGGTCGGCCACGAGTACTTCCACAACTGGACCGGCAACCGCGTGACCTGCCGCGACTGGTTCCAGCTCTCGCTCAAGGAAGGCCTCACGGTTTTCCGCGACCAGGAGTTCTCGATGGACATGGCGGGCGGCGCCTCGGCCCGCGCCGTCAAGCGCATCGAGGACGTACGCACGCTGCGCCAGGTGCAGTTCCCCGAGGACGCGGGCCCGATGGCGCACCCGGTGCGCCCTGACGCCTATCAGGCCATCGACAACTTCTACACGGCCACCGTGTACGAAAAAGGCGCCGAGGTGGTGCGCATGATGCACACGCTGGTCGGCCGCGAAGGTTTTGCGCACGGCATGACGCTCTACTTCGAGCGGCACGACGGCCAGGCGGTCACGTGCGACGACTTCGCGCAGGCCATTGCCGATGCCAACCCGGCGAGCATGCTGGCCGAGCGGCTCGACGCCTTCAAGCGCTGGTACGCGCAGGCCGGCACGCCGCGTCTCACTGCGCGCAGCCGATACGACGCGCCGAGCCGCAGCTATACGCTCGAACTCCTGCAGCACCTCGCCACCACGCCAGGGCAGACCGAGAAGCAGCCGTATGTGATCCCCGTGGCGATGGGCTTGGTGACGCAGGACGGCCGTGCGCTGCCGCTACAGCTGGAAGGCGAGGCTGCACCGGTGCTCGACCCGACGACCGGCCAGCCGGCCGGGGAGCGAGTGCTCGTACTCGACAAGCCGCACGAGTACTACACCTTCATTAATGTCGATGCCGAACCGGTGCCCTCGCTGCTGCGCGGCTTCTCGGCGCCGGTGGTGCTGGAAGCGGGCTTGAGCGATGCGCAGCTGCTCATCCTCCTCGCTCACGACGGCGACCCGTTCAATCGTTGGGAGGCCGGCCAGAAGCTGGCCGCGAGCCGGCTGCTGGCTGCCGCCCGCGACGGGACCGAACTGACGCTCGATGCCGCATTCATCGACGCCATGCGCGCCGTGTTGCGCCATCCCGACCTGGACCCCGCCTTCAAGGAACTGGTGCTCACGCTGCCGAGCGAAACGCAGCTCAGCGAACAACTCGGGCAGGAGATCGATCCGCAAAGAATGCACGCCCTGCGCGAAGCCATGCGCCGCCAGCTCGCGCGTGCGCTGTACGACGACTGGGTCGCAGCCTACGAGTCGCATCAGCCGGCCGGCGGCTATGTGCCAGACGCCGCGAGCAGTGGCCAGCGCGCACTCGCCAACCTCGCGCTGGCAATGTTGGTGCTCGATGCGCAGACGAGCGGTGATGCGGTCTGGCCCGGCCGCGCCTACCAGCGCTTCAAGGACGCGTCGAACATGACCGATCGCTTCGGCGCCCTTGCCGCCCTGGTGCACGCTCATGCGGCGCTGGCCGAACCCGCGCTGGAGCGCTTTCACGGAATGTTCAAGGGCGAGGCGCTGGTCATCGACAAGTGGTTCGCGCTTCAGGCCAGCGCCAGCGAGCCGGTGGGCGAGCACGCGGGCAAGGTGTTCAACCGCGCGAAGGCGCTGCTGCACCACCCCGACTTCTCGCTGAAGAACCCCAACCGCGCGCGCAGCGTGCTCGCGGTGCTGTGCCTCTCCAACCCCGCCGCGTTTCACCGCCGCGATGCGGCCGGCTACGTGTTCTGGGCAGACCGCGTGATCGAGGTCGATGCCTTCAACCCGCAACTCGCCTCGCGCCTGGCGCGGGCGCTCGACCGTTGGCGCGCGCTCGCCGAGCCCTACCGCAGCGCGGCGCGCCAAGCCATCGCGCGCGTAGCCGCCCGACCCGAGCTCAGCGACGACACGCGCGAAATCGTCACCCGAGCACTGCAGGATTGACCCCAAAGGAGCCTAGCCTCATGCCCAGCAAGAAAAAGAACGCCTTCTACGCCCAATCGGGCGGCGTCACCGCCGTCATCAACGCCTCGGCCTGCGGCGTCATCGAAACCGCCCGCGCCCACAAGGACAAGATCGGCAAGGTCTACGCCGGGCGCAACGGCATCATCGGTGCGCTGACCGAAGACCTGATCGACACGAGCAAGGAATCCGCCAGCGCCATCGCCGCGCTGCGCTACACGCCCTCAGGCGCCTTCGGCTCCTGCCGCTTCAAGCTCAAGTCGCTGGAGGCCAACCGGCGCGAATACGAGCGGCTGATCGAGGTCTTCAAGGCCCACGACATCGGCTACTTCTTCTACAACGGCGGCGGCGACTCGGCCGACACCTGCTTCAAGGTCAGCCAGTTGTCCGAAGCCATGGGCTATCCGCTGCAGGCCATCCACGTGCCCAAGACGGTGGACAACGATTTGCCCATCACCGACTGCTGCCCCGGCTTCGGCTCCGTGGCGAAGTACGTGGCGGTCTCGACCCTGGAAGCCTCTTTCGACGTGCGGTCGATGTGCCTGACCTCCACCAAGGTCTTCGTGGTCGAGGTCATGGGCCGGCATGCCGGCTGGATCGCGGCGGCCGGCGGTCTGGTCGAAGACCACGGCATCCCGGTCGTCATCCTGTTCCCCGAAATCGAATTCGACGAGAAGAAGTTCATCGCGCGCGTCGCCAAGCTGGTCAAGGAGCACGGCTACTGCTCGGTAGTCGTGTCCGAGGGATGCCACTATCCCGACGGCCGCTTCCTGGCCGAGCAAGGCACGAAAGACGCCTTCGGTCACGCCCAGCTCGGCGGCGCCGCGCCAGTGGTTGCCAACATGGTCAAGGAAGCCCTCGGCCACAAGTTCCATTGGGCGGTGGCCGATTACCTGCAGCGCGCGGCCCGCCACATCGCCTCGAAGACCGACGTGAAGCAGGCCTACGAGCTCGGCAAGAAGGCGGTCGAGCTGGCTTTGAAGGGCCACAACGCGGTGATGCCGACGGTGGAGCGCCTCTCCGACGTGCCCTACAAATACCGGATCGGCGTCGCGGAGTTGTCCAAAGTGGCCAACGTCGAGAAGTTCATGCCGCGCGACTTCATCACGAAGGACGGCTACGGCATCACCGACAAGTGCAAGCGCTACCTGCGCCCGCTGATCCAGGGCGAGGACTATCCGAAATACGGGCGCGACGGCTTGCCGATCTATGTGACGCTGAAGAACGTGGCGGTGGCGAAGAAGCTCGCCGCCTTTGCCTTGAAGGGCTGAGCACCGGCTTTGCGCCGGTGCCTTCCGATAGAATGCGCGCTTCGATCCGAATGCCTCCCGCGGGGCTGCTTGCGATCGGAACGCCGGTGTAGCTCAGTTGGTAGAGCAGCGCATTCGTAATGCGAAGGTCGGGAGTTCGACTCTTCTCACCGGCACCAGTCAAGACAAGGCCTGCGAGCGATCGCAGGCCTTTTTTCTTGTCTTCGGCAGGCGGCCGCCAAGCCGCATCCTTCCATGAGTCGGCTCACGGCGACAGCAACGCCGCGCTTGCGCGCCTTTTCGAGCGATCGGTCCGCTGCCGCCGGCCTTAGTCTCGAAGCGTCTCGGGCGCGATCAGCGCGCGTGCCGGTGCATGTCCCTGGTCGAGGGCTTGCGCCGGACGAGATGTCGGGCACGCCATGCAATACCAACCGAACGATCGCATCCTTCTCGCGCAGCTCCACCTGTACATTGACAACCACCTCAACGACACCTACCTCGCCCCGCCGCTGACGATCGTCACCGCGGCGCTGCTGACGGTGTGGGTGCCGACGTGGCAGGCGGTGCTGTGGGCGGTGATCGAGCTGGCCGTGATCGCCAACTACATCGGCTGCTACCGGCGCTTTCGTGCGGCGAATCCGGAGCCGAGCGACGAGCCGATCTGGGCGCGGCGCATCGCCCGGGCACACGGCGCGCACATGCTGAGCTGGTCGTCGATCGTGGTGTGGGCCTGGCAGCCCGGCGATTTCAACGGCCTCATCTTCACGATGATCATCATCCACCTCGGCCTCATCTCGTTGACCGCCTCCATGAGCATGCCGCATCGCCGCTTGCTCTACTCGGACATGTCGATCCCGGTGCTGGCCCTCATCGGCCCCCCGCTGGTCACTGCCAGTGCGGTGAGCTTCGGGCTGGCCGCGCTGGGTGTCTTCTACAGCCTGCTCATGCTGTCGGTCGCGCGCAGGATGCACGACACGACCGGCGCTGCGCTGGAGCTGCGCCACCAGAACGAGGCGCTCATCGCCAGCCTCGAACGGCAGGCCAAGCTCGACACGCTCACCGGCGTGGCCAACCGCAGGCACTTCCTGGAAACCGGCAATGCCGAAATCCGCCGCGCCTCGCGCTTCGATCATCCGATGGCCCTGCTCATGCTGGACATCGACCATTTCAAGCTCATCAACGACACCTGCGGTCATCTGGTCGGGGACCGCGTGATCAAGGCAGTGGCCGACGCGGCCGCGTCGGAACTGCGCCACTGCGACTGCCTGGGCCGTCTGGGCGGCGAGGAGTTCGCCGTCGTTCTGCCGGAAACCGAACTCGCAGCCGCCATCGCCGCGGCCGAGCGCCTGCGCGAAACCATCGCGGCACTGCAGCTCAGCCATGGCGGCCAGCCGCTGCCCGTCACGGTTAGCATCGGCGTGACCGCGCTCGAAGCGGCAGGCGAGCCACTGTCGAGCCTGCTGCACCGGGCCGACACGGCGATGTACCGCGCCAAGAATGCCGGGCGCAACCGTGTGGAAGTGGGGCGCGGTCCGCTGGCGCGCATGGCGGGCCCTGCAGGCACTGCGGGCGAGGCAGGCACGGAGCCGAGGATCGGCGCAGGTTAGTGCGTCTGAGCAGGTCTGGCGGGCCTGAACGGTAGAAGCGGTACAGGCAGTGTGCGGGGAGCCGCAGCCGCGTTCACCCCGAGCGTCTTCAGGCCTGCGATCCCGGCACCGGCACCAGGCGGCGCGCCATCGGTTCTTCGATGCGGCTCACCATCACCTTGTCCACGCGCTTGCCGTCGAGATCGACCACCTCGAAGCGCCAGCCTTCCCAATCCACCACGTCGGCGGTCTGCGGCAGGCGCCCGAGCAACAGCATGGTCATGCCGGCGAGCGTGTTGTAGCGGCCGCGGTCCTCGTCCGGCAGCGTTTTCAGCTCCAGCCGGTCCTTGAGTTCGTGCGCCGGGATCAAGCCGTCGAGCAGCCAGGAGCCATCGGTGCGCTTCACCGCCCAGGCGTTCTCCGAGGTCGGCGTCGTGAACTCGCCGGTGATGGCCTCGAGCACGTCGCGCAAGGTGATAACGCCCTGCACCTCGCCGTATTCGTCGACCACGAACACCATCTGCGTGTTCGAGCCGCGAAAGTGCTCCAGCAGTTCCATGCCGGTGAGCGTTTCCGGCACGAAGACCGGGGGCTGCAGCGTCTCCGACAACGACATCGGCTGGCCGCGCATGGTCTGCACCAGCAGGTGCTGCGACGCCACCACGCCGACCACGTCGTCCAGGCCGCCGCGGCACACCGGATAGCGCGAGTGCTCCTGCTCGCCGATGATGGTGAGCGCCGCCTCGATGGGCGCGCTGGCGTCGAGCCAGGCGATGTCGCCGCGCGGGATCATCATCGAGTTGATCTGGCGTTCGTCGAGGCGGAACACGTTGCGCACCATCTGGTGCTCCTGGAACTCGATCACCCCGGCGTCGACGCCCTCTTCGAGCTGGGCCGCGATCTCCTCCTCGGTCACGCTGGCCCCGCGCCCGCGCGCGCTGATGCCCAGCAGCCGCAGCACGCCATGGGTGGAGCTCGACAACAGCATCACGAAAGGCTTGGTCGCCATCGAGACCAGGTTCATCGGCCGCGCCACCAGGCGCGCGATGGGCTCCGGGTACATCTGACCCACCCGCTTGGGCACCAGCTCTCCGAAGATGATGGTGAAGTAGGTGATCAGGATGATGACCAGCGCCGTCGACGCGATCAGCGACGCCCGCTCGGGCATGTCGAAGGTGGCCATCAGCCACAGGGCGAGCGGCGCAGCGAAGGCGTTCTCGCCGACGATGCCGTTGAGCAGGCCGATCGAAGTGATGCCGATCTGCACGGTGGAGAGCCAGCGCGTCGGGTCGTCGTGCAGGGCCATCGCCGCCTTGGCCCCCTTGTCTCCGGTCTCCACCATCACCTGCAGCCGCGCCTTGCGCGCCGCCGTCAAACCCATCTCGGCCATGGCGAACGCGCCATTGAGCAGGATCAGGAAAACGAGCAAGGCTAAATCCATCAAAGTCTTGGCCGCGAGAAGCCAAGCTGAGTCGACATCGCGCCAGCGTAGCAGAGGGCATGTCGACGCCCACGGTCGCCATGCAGAATCGCGCGATGCACTACCTCATCGGCGACATCCAGGGTTGCTGCTCGGCGCTCGAGCGGCTGCTCGAGAAGATCGGCTTTTCGGCCTCGCGCGACCGGCTCCACGTGCTCGGCGACCTGGTCAACCGCGGCCCCGATTCGCTCGGCGTGCTGCGCCGCCTGGCGGTGCTCGGCGACGCGGCGAATTGCCTGCTCGGCAACCACGACCTGCACCTCCTCGCGGTCGCTTACGGCGTGCGTCCGCTGCACCGCACCGACACCTTGACGGCGCTGCTGGAAAGCCCGGAACGCGACGCCTGGCTCGACTGGCTGCGCACGCGCCGCCTGGCGCTGCACGAGCAGGGTTGGCTGATGGTGCATGCCGGCGTGCCGCCGCAGTGGGACCTGGCGCAGACGCTGACGCTGGCCGGCGAAGTGGAGGCCGAACTTTCCGGCCCGGCAATCGTCGAGTACCTGCAGACGATGTACGGCAACGAGCCCTCGCGCTGGGACGACAAGCTGCGCGGTGCCGACCGCCTGCGCTTCGCGATCAACGCGCTGACCCGCATGCGCTATTGCGACGCCGAAGGCCGGCTCGACTTCAAGCTCAAGGAAGCCGCCGATCACCCGCCGCCCGGTTTGCACCCGTGGTTCGACGCGCCCGGACGCCGCACGCAAGGCGTGCCGATCGCGTTCGGGCACTGGTCCGCGCTCGGCCTCGTCAACCGGCCCGATCTGCTCGCCACCGACACTGGCTGCGTGTGGGGCGGCCAGCTCACCGCCGTGCGCATCGACGGCGGGCGGCGCGAGGTAGTACAGGTGAGTTGCGCGCCGGCATAGGCTCGGGCCCGCGGTCCCGGCACCTAGAATCGGTGCCGCAAAGGAAGCGTGGCCGAGCGGTTTAAGGCACTGGTCTTGAAAACCAGCGACGGGCAACCGTCCGTGAGTTCGAATCTCACCGCTTCCGCCAGTCGGCCTGGATCGCAACGTCCTGTTCGCCGAGAGGCACCATGACCGCGAGCTGTCGCTCCGTCTCGGCAAGTTCGTCGGCGAGACGATCGATGCGGCCGCTGTGCCACGGGCGAGCGCTGTAGGTGATCGCAAGATCCTGCTGCAATCGTCGATAACGGCCAATCAACTGCGCGAAGCTCATGTCTGCATTCCTTGTGCGGTCGAGTATGGCGATCGCGTTTGCGTGCCGTTGTCAGCCAACACACCGACCCGCTCAAAACCCCTCACATGGCTGGGCGCAGGCCGCCCGCGCCGTGGCAGGCTCCAGCCTTCCACAACTACGCCTGCCTCGGCAGGAACAACACCCATGGCAAAGCAAGAGGCGGTCGCATCTCCGTTGGAAACTATGGAGTGTTTGCGCACCAGCGATCCGAAGGTCGTGGGCTTGCGGTTCAAGGACAGGAAAGGCGGAGCCTTCGCTGCAGTCGTGAACTCGTCGGGGATGGCATTCCTCATCGGCAAGCTTTTCGATCAGGCATTGCAACCCGCGTTTGCTGCAGCGTCCGAAAACGCGGACCCGCGAGTTCCGACATGCTCGACAGCCGCCAGCCACCTCGAATGGCGGCCCGGCCGATCGGCAACCGAAGTTGCCACCACCATGAAGGTCGGCTGTCTTGAACTGGTGGTTCACATTCCGCTGGCAGAAGTCCTTCGGGCAACGACGGAGCTTCGAGAGCGGGTCGAAAGGAAGACGGGGCCGACGAGCGCGCAGTAATTGATAGATGCCATTAGAGCAGGGCACAACGCGGTCTCCGCCGTGCTGTAGCCCATTTCGAGTCGGCGCGGATCAGTACTCATAGCGCCTCTTGCCCATCAGCAACAGCTGCGCGCGCGGCGCCCGCACTCTCATGGCGTAGTTGAGCGCTGTAGGCAACGTGCACAGTCGCTCAGCGTCCCTCATAAGCGGCCAGGCCACGCTGCACAGAGGCCTCCATTGCGCTCTATCAAAAGGGAGGACCGCGCAACAGCGCGGCGGTTCAAGACGAACGAGGGCCCGGTCGGTCGAGATCCAACTCCCCAAGCTGAGGAGCATTGCTTGGAGGCAAGTTCACGTGGGTGAAAGCACCTCCAGCGGCGAATACCAAGTAGGGAAGTGACTCGCGGCGCCCCTTACTCTCGGGCCACTCAACAGCCTCGGCAATCCGCCCAGGCTGCATGATGAGCCCAAAGCAATCTTTCCCGATCGTGCCCTTTTCCTCGGGTGCCTTGCCGACGCGACGCACGAAACGGCCAGCCAACTCGAGCTTGGCATGACTTGCAATAGGCCTTCGCAACAGCCGCTTCAGGCGCTTGTACGAAGACAGGTGCGGCTCAGCTGCGTGGAGGTTGCCATAGCAGCGCAGAACGTGGTCGTCGCCGGTATTCGGCTGCTTGACCCAGCTCATGCACCCAAACTCATCTCCAAGCTGAAAGGTCTGCGAGCCGTTCCGCGAAATGCAGTTGGAGATGATGAACAAGAACGGCTCCTCCCGCCGAGAAACGGCGCTCATGTACCGACCCTGCATGACAAACCCGATTTGCTTGGCGGGAAAGCGCACTGCCGCAAACGCATCCGTGCAAGCATTCGTGAAGACCTGAGCGCCTTCCATGAGAGGAACCGAAGGCCCCATAAACTGGGGCAGTATGCGCGCCAGCCAATCTTCGGTGCGCTCCTTACCGATCTCGGCAAGCCCCCAGTACAAAGGCTCGATCGATCAAGCTGCGGTTGCACGCGCTTCGTTACGAAGGCGCAAGACTGTCGCAAAGGCTCCGTACCTCGCAGCGTCAACAGCCTCCACAACCCGAGCGCTGCCATAACCCGCCAGCGCCTTCTTCCCCGCGCTGCGAACCTGGAACGAATCACCTCCTTCGCCGCTCCTTGTCCCCGCGGGCGTGTCAGCGCTGCGGCTTGGCATGACGCGGGAAACGGCGCTAAGCCATGCAAGTCCGGTTCTTCCCCGCCCGTTTGGCTTCGTACAACGCCTCGTCCGCACGCTCCAGCGCCTGCTCGAGACGCTCGCCACCGCGATAGCGCGTGACGCCGGCCGAGAAGGTGACGAACACTTGGCCTTGCGCGTCGCTCATGAAAAGCTCGGCGCTGAGTGCGCGCTGCAGGCGCGTGAGGACTTGCTGCGCTTCGTCCACCGGCGTGGCCGGCAGCAGCACCACGAACTCCTCGCCGCCGTAGCGCGCCAGCGTGTCACGCGGGCGCAGCGCCTGGGTCACGCGCTGCGTCAGGAACTGCAGCGCCACGTCGCCGTTGGCATGGCCGAGGCGGTCGTTGAGCTTCTTGAAGTTGTCGATGTCGATCAGCGCCACGGCCAAGGCCGGCGCGGGCTCGGTGCCGGCCTGTTGTTCGTCGCGCTCGCCGAGCGCGCGCTCGGTCTCGAAGGCCTGCAGCAGCCCGCGCCGGTTGGCCACCTGCGTGAGCGGGTCGGTCGAGACCTCGTTCGACAGGCGCCGAATCTCGTCTTCCAGTTCGATCACCCGCGTCTGCATGGTGCTGGCCAGCTCGTGCTCGGCGGTGAGGCGAGCCTGGGCCTGGCTCACGGCCTCGTGCACGCTGCGGCTTTCGGCCACCAGTTCGCGCACCGCGCCGGCCAGGCTTTCCAGCGAATCGGCGCGGTCGATCTCCTCGGCATAGCGGCCCACGCTTTCGGTGAAGCGACCGGTCTGGCTGCCCAGCGCCGCGATCTCCTGCAGCATCTGGCGGATCGAGGCCTTGAGCGCGTCGCGCGCTGCGCCGCGTTCGAGGCGCAGTTGCTGCTGTCGTTCGCGCGTAGTGGCCAACAGTTCGCTCACCGAGCGAACGCCGCGGGCCGTGAGCCCGTCGTCGAGCTGGACCCGCATGGCCGCGCACTGGCCCTGCACCCAGGAGTCGTCTTCGGCCAGATCGGTCAGGCCCGCCGTCAACTCCACGCACAGGTTGCCGAGTTGGTCCATCAGGTGGTGGCGGTGCTGCAGCACGCGCTGCGCCTCGGTGCAGGCCAGTGCGATTTCGCCGGTCAGCGGGCCGGGGCCTTCATGCGCCAGCCGCTTTTGGAGCGTGGCCAGTTGCTCGGCCACCTCGCGGCCCCGCGCCTCGCCGGCCGGCAGTGCCGCCTGCACCGTCGCGCTCAAGTCGGCGGCGACTTGCGGCCAGGCACCGGCGCTGCTTTCCGGGGCCAGGGGGGCGGTTGCCTGCCCTGCGGTGCCAGAGGGGAGCTGCGGGGTGGGCAGCGAAACGGAATCAGTTCCGGGTGCTGGAGCCGCAGGCGATATCACGTCGCTCGGGCGAGCGGCGGCGACGACAGGCTGGTCCGGCGCTGAGGCCAAGGGCGACGCCAGCGCGGATGCCGGCGCTGCCCCCGCCGAAGCGACGACCGCTTCGGCGCCGCCCGGCACAGGCCCCAGGACGGTCGGGGCGGTCAGGGCGGTCAAAGCAGACGGCGCGGTCGGCGCGGTCGGCCCATCGTTGCCATCGAGCGCAGCAAAGTCGCTCGCCGGAGCCTCGTGCGGCGTGTCGGTGTCCCAACTGGCGACCAGCTGGCTCAGTCTTTTCTGGAGGCGCTTGGCATCGCTGCGGCTGCCGCCCAGCACCCGCGCCAGACTGTCCTTCTTGCGGGCCGTGGTCCACTGCTTCGCCCCGCGCTCCAGGCCGCGCACGGTTCTCTCGATGAGCACTGCCCACGCTTCACCGTCGGCGCTGTCGGCCGGCCCCGCCGACGCAGGGCTGAGGGGCCCGGATGCGGAGACGGGGGCGCCCCCGTCACCACGCTCTGTCTGGTAGGCCCGTGCGAAGTTCTCGGGTGTCGGTTCCAGCCGCTCCAGGGCCAGACGGCGCAATGCCGCCTTGGCCAGATGCGCCGGCGCCGCTTGCGCGGCGGGTGGCTGGCTACTCCGCGGCACGCCCGGTGCTTCGGCGCCGCGCGGTGACGCTTCCTTGTTGACCACCTTGCGCTTCGCCTCAGCGTGCCGGCGGCAAGCCGGGCAGCGAGCGCGGCCCGCGCAGTGCCACCGGCTCGGCCTCTTCGACCTGGCCGATCCACGGCGCCTTGCGCGGCAGCACGGTCTGCTTGAGCCACTGCTCCAGTTCGTCGGGAGGCAGCGCCTTGCTGAACAGGAAGCCCTGCATGGTGCTGCAGCCCAGGCGGTGCAGCACCTCCATCTGGCGCAGGTTCTCCACACCCTCGGCGATGACGCGAATGCCGAGCGACCGGGCCAGCGCGATGATGGCGGTGACCACGGCCGAGCTCTGCAAGGTGACGCCGAGGTCGCGCACGAAGCTGCGGTCGATCTTGAGTTCGGAGATCGGCAGCGTGGTCAGGTAGGCCAACGAGGAATAGCCGGTGCCGAAATCGTCGATCGAAATCTCGACGCCGATCTCGTTGAGCCGGTGCAGCGCGGGAATCACGTTCTGCAGGTCTTTCATGAGGCCCGTTTCGGTGATCTCGAATTCGATGCAGCGGTGTGACACGCTGTGCATCGCCGCGGCCTGCTGAATGTGCGCGACGAGGTCGGTGCGCTCGAACAGGCGGCTGGGCAGGTTGACGGCGACCTTGGTCTCGAAGCCGTGCTGCTGCCACAGCGCCGCCTGGCGCGTCGCTTCGCGGATGGCCCATTCGCTCATCGGCACGATGAGGCCGGTTTCCTCGGCCATCGGGATGAAGTCGCCCGGCGGCACCAGCTTATCGCCGCGCTTCCAGCGCATCAGCGCCTCGGCGCCGATCATGCGCGCCGAGCGCACGTCGATCTTGGGCTGGTAGTGCAGCACCAGTTCGCCGCGCTCGATGGCCTTGTGCAAGGCGCTCTCCAGTTCCAGGCGCTCGCGGCCTTCGCCAGCCAAATGGGGGCGGTACAACGAAGACGCATTGCGGCCGGCCGCCTTCGCCGCGTACATCGCCACGTCGGCGTTGCGCAGCACGTCGGCCACCGAGGCGCCGTCGCGCGGAAAGAGCGCCACGCCGACGCTGGCGGTGACGAAGCATTCCTGGCCGCCGACGAAGATGGGCTCGCGCATCACTTCCAGGATGCGCAGCGCCACGCGCTCGGCGTCCTGGTCGCAGGTCACCTCGGGCAGGAGCGCGACGAACTCGTCGCCGCCCAGCCGGCCCACGGCTTCGAGCGAGCGGTGCGCACGCATGCCCAGGGCATCGATCGTGGAATCGACCACCTGGTCGGAATGGCGCACGCAGGAGCGCAGCCGGCGGGCCACTTCCATCAGCAGCTCGTCGCCGGCGCCGTGGCCGAGCGTGTCGTTGATGACCTTGAAGCGGTCCAGGTCGATCAGCAACAGGCCGACCTGGTGGTTCAGCCGTTTGGCCTGCTCCATCGCGCGCTCGGCGCGGCCGATGAGCTGGCGACGGTTGGGCAGGCCGGTGAGCGCGTCGAAGTTGGCGAGGTGGCGGATCTTGTCTTCGGCGACGCGGCGGTCGGTCACGTCCTGCACGATGCCGGTGTAGCCGATCAAGGCGCCTTGCTCGTTGAACTCGGGCTCGGCCTCGATGTGCACCGTGCGCTGGCGGTTGCCGGGCAGGTGAACCGGGATGTCGGTGGCCAGCACGGTGCTGCGCTTGAGGGTTTCGCGCAGCAGCGACATCACGCTGCGCCGTTCGTCCTGGCCGACCATGCGCACGACTGCGCGCAGCGACAGCCGGTGGCCCGGCGGCAAGCCGAAAACGCGCAGGCCTTCGACGGCAAACATCAGCTGCCCACCGCGCTCGCGCCGCCAGTCGAAGCTGCCCATGCGCGCCAGATCCTGCGCGCGAGCCAGTTTGCTCTTGCTGCGCTCGAGTTCCAGGCGTGTGCGCGAAGAGCGCAGCAGGTAGCGCAGCCGGCCAGCGAGCAGGCTCCACTGCGTGGACTTGACGAAGAAGTCGGTGGCGCCGGCCTCGTAGGCGCGCGTGATCGAGGCGTCGTCGTCCAGGCCGGTGAGCATGAGCACCGGCATCGATTCGAAGCCGGGCAGCACGCGCAGTTCGCGGCAGGTCGCAAAACCGTCCAGCCCCGGCATCAGGGCGTCGAGCACGATCACGTCCGGCGACCAGTCGGCCAGCATGCGGATGGCGCGCTCGCCGCTGGTGGTTTCGGTGATCGCGAAGCCGCGCTCGCGCAGCGCGATCGAGGTGAGCAGCAGATTGACCTCGTCGTCATCGACCAGCAGGACGCGCGGGCGCTCGAGCGGGTCGTCGGCGGCGGGGTCTGCGCGCGGGGTCATGGTGTCGGGTTTCGGATCGTTCGCGAAGCGTTCGTCTGTTCGCCGGGCCGGCGTCTTCAGGCGGCGGATGCCAGCAGTGCACGCAGACTATCGCGCACCACGGCCGTTTCGGCATGCATGGCCGCCACCCGCTCGCCCAGCGCCTGCACGTCGTCGTTGCGGATCATGCCTTCGATCTCGGCACAAAGCGCCGACAACTTGAGCGCCCCGATGCTCGCCGAAGACGACTTGAGCGTGTGCACGACGTGCCGTACACCGGGCCAGTGGCGCGAGGCCAGCGCCTCGTCGAGCTGCGGCATCAGCCGGCCGGTCGAGGCGTCGAAGGCCTGCACGACCCGCTCGAACAGATGGTTGGCGCCGCTCGGATCGAGTTCGCGCAGGCGCTGCAAGGCCTGCGGGTCCAGCCCTTGGGTGTCGGGCAGTGGCATCGGGGAGGCAGAGATCGTCATGGCGGGCTCGAGGACGGAAACAGGAACGGGAACGGCAGGCAGGATCGCCGCTGCCGGAAGGCGCTGCGCAAGCAGCGCATGCAACTGGCTCTGCCGGAAGGGTTTGGAGAGGTAGTCGTCGAAGCCGATGCCGAGGAAGCGGTCGCGATCGCCGCCGAGGGCGTTGGCGGTGACGGCCACCACCGGCGTGCACGGCGGCGTGAGGAAGACGAAACGCTCGCCGGCGCCGCGGCGAAACCAGCCCAGCGCCTCCACGCCGTCCATGCCCGGCATCTGGATGTCCATCATGACCAGGTCGAACACCTGCTCGCACAAGGCGCGCAGGCCGTCCATGGCGGTGGCGGTCACATGGACACGGCAGCCCAGGCGGCGCAGCATCTGGCTGACGACTTCCTGGTTGACCAGGTTGTCCTCGACCACCAGCACGTTCGCATCGATCCGCAGGCTCGCAACCGCGCCCGGCCCAGGCGCGGGGCCGGACACGCCGAGCAGCGCCTGGCGCAGCTCAGCCTGGCGCACCGGCTTGGCGACGAAGCGCCGAAAGCCCGCCGCCTGCGCCTGGCGTGCGTCGTCGGGCGCGCTCACCGAAGACAGCAGGATCAGCTTCATGGCGGCGAACTCGGGCTGCGCCGCCACTGCCCGCGCAAGCGCCAGCCCGTCCATGCGCGGCATCTGCATGTCGACCAGGGCCACGTCGAAGCTGCGGCCGGCGGCATGTTCGGCATGCAGCAGTTCGAGCGCATGCTGCCCGTCGCTGGCCAGCACCGCTTGAAGGCCCCAGGCGCCGAGCAGGCCGTGCAGCACGGTGCGGTTGGTTTCGTTGTCTTCGACCACCAGCACGCGCAGCGCCGGCATCCCGCTCGCCAGGGTGTCGTGGCCGGTTTCGTCCAGAGCGGCCACCAGCGGCAGCCGGCACGAGAACGTGGAGCCGAGGCCGGGCCGGCTTTGCACGGCGATGCTGCCACCCATCAGTTCGACCAACTGCCGCGAAATGGCCAGGCCCAGACCGGTGCCGCCATAGCGCCGCGCCATGCCGCTGCTGCCCTGGGTGAAGGCGGAGAACAGGCGCGGCTGCACGTCCTCGGGAATGCCGATGCCGGTGTCGCGCACGCTGAATTCGACCCACACCTGGCGGGCGCCCTCGCCTTCTGCGGCGGCACCCTGCGGCGGCGCACAGCGCCTGAGGTCGACCACGACCTCGCCCCGCTCGGTGAACTTGATTGCGTTGGCAACCAGGTTGGTGAGCACCTGACGCAGTCGCAGCGCATCGCCGTGCAGTACGGCCGGCAGCCCCGGCTCCTCGCGGAAGCTCACCTCCAGCCCGCGCTCCTGGGCGCGCGGCGCCAGCAGCTCCAGCAGGTCTTCGACCAGCGTGCGCGGCGCGAAATCGGTGGGTGCGAGTTCGAGCTTGCCGGCGTCGATCTTCGCGAAATCGAGAATGTCGTTGATGATTTCCAGCAGGCTCTCGCCGGAGCGATAGACGGCCTGCGCGAAGCGGGTCTGGCGTTCCTCGAGCGGGGTGCCGAGCAGCAGCTCGGTCATGCCGAGAATGCCGTTCATCGGCGTGCGGATCTCGTGGCTCATGTTGGCCATGAACTGGCTCTTGGCCTGGCTCGCGGTTTCGGCCTGCAGCGCCAAGGCCTGCGCCGCGGAAGTGGCCTGCTGCAGTTCCAGCGCGCCGGCCTCGAGGTCGCTGCGGTGCTGTCGCAGGCGTGCGAGCATGTCGTTGAAGCTCATGGCCAGGCGGCCTAGATCGTCGGCCGAGCCGACGTCCACACGGTGGTCGAAATCGTTTTCCGCCACGCGCAACGCGGCGCGGCGCAGGTCGTCGATCTGGCGGTTGATGCGGCGCGTGAGGTAGTGCGCCACCGTCAGGCCCAGGGCCAGCATCGCACCTGCCGTGGTCAGCGTGAGCGTCAGCAGCAGTTCGGCCACCCAGCGCCCCGCCTCGCCCAGCGTGGCCGAGAACTGGTCTTCGAGCGGGATGAGAACGCGGTGCAGGTCTTCGATCTGGGCGACCAGCTCGCCACGCCGTTCGTACGTGGTGCGGGCCGAGCGCATTTCGGCATGCAGCGCGGTGCCGAGGCGGCGCAGCTCGTCGATGTGGGCGTCGCCCTGAGTCCACAGTGCGATCGCGCGTTGCAGGTGGCCGAGGTTGCCGAAGCGCCGGAAGATCCAGATCACCTCGTCGATGTCGTCGGGGTGCACGCGCCCCTGCAAGAAACCTTCGCGCGCCCGCGCGTAGTCGGGCTCGCGCTTTTGGAGCTCGATGCGCGCCTGGCGGTCGCCGAGATTGACGCTGAGCGCAGCCTCGTAGCGCCGGTAATCGCCTTCGTCGCCGTTGTGGGAATAACGCACCAGATAGAACACCGCATCGCGATGCGCCTTGGCCCAATGACCCTCGCCCTGGACATAGGCACGCACGCTCGACAGCACGTCGGCACTGAGCTTGCCGATGGCGACCATGCCCGCGATCAACGCCACGAACAGCAGCACCATCAGGGCCAGCTTGCTCGCGACCGGCAGATCGTCCAGCGGGCGCAGGAGGCGCCGCGGCGGAGGCCCGGCGGAGGGCGCCACGGCGTTCACAGGCGAAGGGCCTGTCATCGGGAAGGCAACGGCCGGCGCTCCGAGAGCGGCGGATGAAGGCGGGGCATCGTGCAAGGCGGGGGTCTTCGCGCCAGCGGACGGCGCCGGTCGGGAGGATAGGGGATATCGGCCGGCATCCGCAGCGCCAACGGGCCGGCGGGCCGGAACGGCGGGGCGCTTCGCACAATCGGTCACACCGCGCGGCCCCGATCAGGCGGCACGACAGCCGGACGGACCCCGCAGGGCCCATCCGTGGAGCGCGGATGCGGGCGTCGGCGTCGCGGCAAGCGCAGGGGCGCTCAGCTCGGCGTAGAGGCGCTCAGTCCAGCGCCGGCGCACTCAGTTCCGAGACAAGCTGCGCGGCCAGCGCGTCGAGCCGCTCGCGGTCACGCGGCGCCTCGACGCTGCGCCGGGCCAGCTCGGCCGCCGCCTGCGCATGGGCGAGAAGCACCCGTCGCCGGGCGGGCAGGCGCGTGTGCGCTCCCACCAGGCGCAGCACCACGAACAGGCGCGCCAGCACCGACACGTTGCCCGCGGCGTTCTGGCGCACCGAGTCCAGCGCTTCGTTCGCCAGGGCCTCGTAGCTCGGACCGCAGTCGACCAGCCGCAGCCGGCCGTCGGCGCCGTGCCTGCGCGCCCGAATGGACCGGTCGGCCAGCCGCAGCAGGAGGGCGCCCAGCCTGTCCAGGCACATCTCGGCGGTCGTGCTGTCGTTGATGCCGGGCGACAAGGCCTTGAGCGCCACGTCGGCCAGTTGCCGGATGCCGAAAGCCACGTCCTGGTCGAGCGAGCGCGTGCGCCCGACGCTCAGCGCGGCGCGCAACCGCGCAGCGTCGGCCTCGGTCGGCGGCTTGGCAGAAAGCACGCCCGCAAAGGCGGCGCCCTCGACCACGAAATCGCCGATGCGACGCTCCAGACGCAGCACGGCACCGTGGCCGACGGCGAAAACGAGCAGGGCCTCCACATCGACCTGCTCGATGTAGCCGCTGCGCTCGGCCGACACCGGGTGCCAGCGTTGCCCGGGCGCTGCCGCCGGCATGGGCTCGTCGGTGTCATCGGCAGCAGGGCCGGCGTCGGCGGGAAAGAGCTTGTCGATCACGCGCAGGGTTTCGTCTGCGACGGTGGCGAGGATCTGCGAAGCCTGGATCGACACTGAGATGTGGTGGATGAAGAACACCAGCACCGCGATGCCGACCAGGCCGAGCAGCAGGCCGACCAGCACGGCGAGCGCCGGCACGAAACTGCCTTCGTCCGAGCCCCGGATGGTGCGCAGCACGATCAGGCAGTAGGCGAAGATGCCCACGAAGCTGCCGAGCACGAACTGGTTGGCCGGGTCGCGCATGAAATGACGCAGCACGCGCGAGGTGTACTGGCTGGACGCCAGCGACAACGCCACCAGCGTGATCGAGAACACCACGCCGGCCACCGAAATCATCGATCCGGCGATCGCCTCGAGCAGCCCGCGCGCGCCCTCGGCGCCTGCGCCGAAAAGGCGCGGCCAGTTCGAGAACATGTCGCCGGCAAGCCGCGTGTCGATGTCGATGAGCAGCAATGCCAGCGCGATCGCGCCGGTGAACATGAACGCCGGCAGGAACCAGAAGCTCGAGCGCACGTCGTACCAGAGCTGGCGCAGGCGGGTCATGTGCGCTCCCTCACAGCGCGGCCCGCCGCAAGGTTTCGACCACCGGCCGGGCCAGCACCTCGCGCAGGCCCCACCAGCCTGCGGCCAGCGCCAGCAGCGCGCCTGCGCCGCCGCCGGCCAACGGCACCCACCACGGCGCGCCCCAACTGAACTCGAAGGCGTAGCGGGCCAGCGCCCAGCCCACCGCCATTGCGGCCAGCGAGGCCAGCACGCCGGCCAGAGCGCCGACGCCGAGCAGTTCCGCGCGCTGCACCTGGCCGAGCAGCCGGCTGCCCGCGCCGAGCGCGCGCATCACCGCGAACTCGCGGGCACGCTGCTCGCGCGTGGCGGTGACGGCAGCGAACAGCACCACCAGGCCGGTGGCCAGGGTGAAGCCGAACAGGAACTCGACCGCGCGGATCACCTGGTCGAGCACGCGCTGCACCTGGGCAATGGAGGCCGACACATCGACGTTGGTGATGTTGGGAAAGGCGCGCGCCAGCGCATTGTCGAAACCGGGCTCGCCCGGCACGGCCGGCGGCGCGCGGAAGGCGGCGATGTAAGTCACCGGCAGGTCGCCGGGCAGATCGCGGGTCGGGAACATGACGAAGAAATTGACCCGCATCGAGCCCCAGTCGACCCTGCGCAGGCTGGTGATGCGGCCCTCCTGCAGGCTGCCCGCAATGTCGAAGCGCAGCGTGTCGCCGATGCCCACGCCCAGCGTCTCGGCCAGGCCGTCCTCCACGCTGATGGCACCGGCCTCGTCCGGCTGCCAGCGGCCCGCCGCCACCTCGTTGTGGCCGGGCAATTCAGCGGCGTGGCTCAAGTTGAACTCGCGCTCGACCAGGCGCTGGGCGCGCACGTCGGCGTAGTCGTCGGGCGCGATCGGCCGGCCGTTGATGGCAACCAGCCGGCCGCGGATCATCGGGTACCAGTCGTAATCGGCGACGCCGGCCCCGCGCAGTTGCTGCTGGAAAGCGGCGCCCTGGTCGGGCTGCACGTTGATGACGAAGCGGTTCGGCGCGTCGGGCGGCGTGGCCGCGCGCCAGCTGCCGATCAGGTCGGTACGCAGCAGCACCAGCAGCACAAGGGCCAGCAGGCCGACGCTCAGGCTGCTGGCCTGCAGCACCGCGAAGCCCGGCCGCGCCGCCACCTGGCGCGTGGCCAGCACCAGCCAGCGGGGCGCGCGCGTGCCGAACCAGTCCCCCGGCACCAGCCGCCGCAGCGCCTGCACCGCCAGCCACGACAGCAGCGCGAACACTGCCACCGCCCCCGCGAAGCCGCCGACGGTGATGAGGCCGAGCTTGAGGTCCGAGGCCACCGCCAGCAGCAGCGCCGCGAAGCCGACCGAGCCGGCGATCAGCACGCCGAGCGACGCGGGCTTGAGCTCGCCCAGGTCGCGGCGGATCACGCGCAGCGGCGGCACCTGGGCCAGCTGCAACACCGGCGGCAGGCCGAAGCCGAGCAGCAGCGTCAGCCCCACGCCCAGGCCGAACAGCGCCGGCCAGGCGCCGGGCGCGGGCAGCGCCGCGTCGACCAGGCCGGCCAACAGCGCCACGAACACGAAATGCACGGCCAGACCGAGCAGCACGCCGAGCGCACTGGCGATGAGGCCGACCGCAGCGAACTCGATCGTGTAGGCCCCGGCGATGCGGCGCTGCGACTGGCCGAGCACGCGCAGCATGGCGCAGTCGTCAAGGTGGCGGCTGGCGAAGTCGCGCGCCGCGATGGCCACCGCCACGGCGGCCAGCAGCGCGGCCAGCAGGGCCACGAGATTGAGGAAGCGCGCCGCGCGGTCCAGCGTCTGCTGCATTTCGGGGCGGCCGCTTTCCAGCGATTCCACGCGCACGCCGCGCCAGCGCTGCGCCTCGATCCGCGTTTGCGCCCAGGCCACGAAGTCGCGCACCGCGCTGTCGCCGCTGCTGCCCTGCCCGGCGACGGCGAGGCGGTAGGTCATGCGGCTGGCCGGCTGCACCAGGCCGGTGGCTGGCAGGTCGGCCTCGTTCAGCAGCGCGCGCGGCGCGAAGCTCATGAAGCCGGCGCCGCGATCGGGCTCGACAAGGATCACGGCGGCGATCTTCAGGCCGGCATCGCCCAGCAGCAGCTCGTCGCCGACCTTCAGGCCCAGGGAATCGAGGATGGCGGCGTCGACCCAGACCGTGCCGCGCGCCGGCACCGACGCGGCGTCACGCCCGGGCGCATCCGGCGCGTCGGCGATCTGCATGCGCCCGCGCAGCGGATAGCCCGCGCTCACCGCCTTGACGGCCACCAGCCGCGAGGCGCCGCCGCGCGCCTCGCTGGCGCGGCCCATGCTCGGAAAGCTTACCGTGCTGGCCACCGCCAGCCCCTGCTCGAGCGCCCGCTCGGCCAGCGGCGCGGGCGGCGGCTGGTCGCTGGAGACGATGGCGTCGCCGCCCAGCAGCGAACGCGCGTCGCGCGCCAGGCCGTTGTTCAGGCGATCGGCGAAGAAACCCACGGCCGTGAGCGCGGCCACGGCCAGCATCACGGCCACCACGAGCAGGCGCAACTCGCCGGCGCGGAAATCGCGCACGAGCTGGCGGCGCGCCAGCGCCCACAGGCTCGGGGGCTGCGACACGAACGCAGCAGGCGGGGTCGGTTTCATGCGGGGCGGGCGGTGAGGACAGCGCGCACGGTAGCGCAGTGCGCCCAAGGCAGGGGGAACCGGGGGCATGAAGGCCGGCATGGCGTCGATGCGCGGTCACCGCGTGCCGCGTGCCGCGTGTCGCCGGCTTGTTTCGACGACGTGCAACGCTGCGTGCAAAAGCACTCGGTCCGCGCGGCGTCGGTGGCTGGTGCAATCGGGCATGGACAAAACGACCGCCTCTCCCCTGCCCGCCCTCTTCGTTTCTCACGGCTCGCCGATGTTGGCTCTGGAGCCGGGCACGACCGGACCCTTCCTTCAACGCCTGGGTCGGGGCATCGACCGGCGCTTCGGCCGGCCGCGCGCCATCGTCGCGGTTTCTCCGCACACCGCGGCGCGTGCGCCGGTGGTGCTGGGCAGCGCCGTCCACCACGCGGTGCACGACTTCGGCGGCTTCCCGGAAGCGCTGTACCGGCTGCAGTACAGCCCGCCGGGCGCTCCCGAACTGGCGCCGCGCGTGCGGGGGCTGCTCGCCGGCGGCGGCATCGAGTCGACGGCAAGCGACGACGCCGGCCTGGACCACGGCATCTGGTCGGTGCTGCGCTTCGCCTGGCCCGAGGCCGACATCCCCGTGCTACCGATCGCCTTGGCTCCCGGGCAGCCGCCGGCTGCGCAGTGGGCGCTCGGCGCCGCGCTTGCGCCGCTGCTGCACGAAGGCGTGCTGGTGCTCGGCTCGGGCAGCGCGACGCACAACCTCGGCCTGATCTTCGCCGCTGCGCGGCCCGCCGCCGACGCGGCCGAGATGGCCGAGAGCCGCGCCTTCCGCGAGTGGGTCGCCGACCGCGTGGCCGCGGGGGATCACGATGCACTGCTCGACTACCGCGCTCGCGCACCGCACGCCGCCCTCATGCACCCGAGCGACGAACACTGGCTGCCCTTCTACATCGCGGCTGGCGCCGGCGGCCGAGGTGCGCCCGGCGTGGCCGGCGTGCTGGGCGTGGCCGGCGTGCGCCTGCACGATGCAGTCACCTACGGCTGTCTGGGCACGGACGCTTACGCCTTCGGGGATGGTGCTGCGGCACTCGGGGAGGCGCTTGGCGGCGCCACCTGAACGTCAAGGCCCCTGCCGCGACTGCAGCACGTCGAGCGTCGAGACCGGCGCCGCCTGGTGACCCCAGGCACCGCGCAGGTAGGTGAGCACCGCGGCGATCTCCTCGTCGCTGAGCGTCTGCACGAAGGGCGGCATGCCATGCGGCCGCGGGTTGCCGGCCGTGGCCGGCACATAGCCGCCGAGCAACAGCACGCGGATCAGGTTAGCGGGGGTGTCCAGCGTGACGGCCCGGTTGCCTGCCAGGGCGCGCGGCGCGCCGAGGCCGCCTTTGCCCTGATCTCCGTGGCATTGCGCGCAGTGCTCGGTGTAGATCGCCGCGCCGCGCGCAGACGCCGGCGCGGGCACTAGCGGCTCTCGCGGGCGTTGCGCGGCCCCGGGCGCGGGCTCCTGCGGCAGCGTGCGCAAGAACCCCGCCATGGCCTGCAGATCGGCCTCGCTCAAATACTGCGTGCTGCGAAAGACGACCTCGGCCATCGGCCCCAGGGTCGAGCCTGCCTCGGCGACGCCGGTGCGCAGCAGCCGGACCACCTCGGCGCTGCTCCATTGCGCAAGGCCCGCCTCGTCGGCGGCCGTCAACGCCGGCGCGTACCAGTGCGACGACGGCATCAAGCCGCCGCCGAACTCGAGCGCCGTGTCGGTGGCACCGAAGGCGTTGCGCGCCGAATGGCAGGCACTGCAATGCGCCAAGCCGCGCACCAGATAGGCGCCGCGGTTCCACGCGGCATCTCGCGTCGCCTCGGCACGAAATTCGGCCGGCTCGAAGAAGAGTGCGCGCCACACCGCGAGCGCAGCCTGGGTGTTGTAGGGAAAGCGAAGCGCTTCCGGCCGGTTCGCCTGGCTGACCGGCGGCAGGCTGCGCAAGTAGGCGTAGATCGCATCGCTGTCCTCGCGCGTGACGAGCGTGAAGCTCGGGTACGGAAAAGCCGGGTAGAGCAGCTGGCCGTCCTTGGAGCGGCCGTTGTGCATCGCACGCCAGAACTCGGCGGCCGACCAGCCGCCGATGCCGGTGGCTTCATCGGGCGTGAGGTTAGAGGCATGGACGCTGCCGAAGGGCGTCTCGATGGGCAGCCCGCCCGCGTAAGGCGGCCCGCCGCGCGCCGTGTGGCAGCCCATGCAATTGCCGGCCAGTGCGAGGTAGGCGCCGCGTTGGAGCTGCTCCGGCGTCGCGGTGAAGACGCCGGCTTGCGCCGGCAGCGGCGCCTCGCCGCGCCGGTTCAGGCCGATCACGGCGGCGACAGTCAGCGCGGCAAGCAGCAGCAGGCCGGCGAGGAGACGGCGGAGGGTCATGACCCGTTCTTCATGCGTGACACGGCTTGGCCGTCGTTCTTGTCAGGCGCGGCTCGGCGGTCGTTCTCGCCATGCGCGGCCTGGCTGTCGCTGCCGTACGCGGGCCCTAAGCCTTGCGGCTGCTGCGCACCGACGCTTCCGCACGGCTCAGGCAAGGCTTGCGGCAAGGCCCGGGCTGGCCGGGTGTCGGCCGGCAGGCGCTGCGAGGACAACCACGCCGAGACCGCGCCGATGTCCTCGGCGCTCAGGCGAGCGGCAATGCGCGCCATGCAGTCCGGCTCGGCAGCGCGGCGCTGGCCGGTGCGCCACTGACCCAGTTGTGCGTTGAGGTAGTCGCGCGGCAGGCCGAGCAGCCCCGGAATCGCCGGGCTCACGCCCGTAAGCGCGGCGCCATGGCAGGCCGCACACGCAGGCAGGTCACGGGCCGTGTCGCCGCGCCGCACCAACTGCTCGCCGCGCGCCAGCAGCGCCGGCGGTGCGCCGGTCGTCTGCGGTGGCGGATAAGGCAGCAAAGCGGCGGCGAAATGCTCGGCGATCTCTCGCAGGTAGTCATCGCTCAGGTGCTGCACAAGGCCGCTCATCAGCGCGTTGTTGCGGCGGCCGTCGCGGAAGTTGAGCAATTGCGCGTGCAGATAGCCGGCCGGCTTGCCGGCGATGCGCGGGAAGTAGCCTTGGTTGGTGGCCCGGCCCTGATCGCCGTGGCAGGCAGTGCAGGCCTGCACGCGCACCGCGATGCTGTCGGCCGTGGGCGGCGCGGCATGCAGCGGTGAGAGCAGCAGCAATGAAAGCGCCAGGCTGCTGGCGGCAGCATTGCGTGAGGGGCGCGACCAGGTGTACTGGCGAGAACTTCGGCGATCAGGGTGGCGCCGACGAACCGGTCGCAGGCAATGGGAGAGGAAAGCAGGCAGCTTCATGGGTCCTAAGGACATCGCTCAAGATCGTACCCAGCGTGCCTTGGATTCGGAAAAAGGCGCAAAGCGCCCCGTCAATCAGTCGTCTCGGTCGTCCCCGTCATTCCGGTCATTCCGGTCGTCCCGGTCGTCCCGGTCGTCATCGCCATCGTTGCCGTCATCAACGCGCTGGTAGAGCGGTGCGTCGCTGCCTCTGCCGAACCAAGCCACAGACGCCGGACCGGGAACTGCCACATCACCGGTGTTGGCAACAGGGCCGGTGGCGGCCAGGACGATCGCGGCGAGCAGTTCGTGAATCAGCATCGTCTAAGTCCTCGAAGGTGTGCAAAAACCCTGCCGCGGCCCGCGAAGGGCAGCCGCGGCAGGGCGGTGAGATGGGCCGTCAGGGGCGCGGCCCTCAATCCTCGAAGTCGATCTCGGAGGCCTGGACAGTGACGCCGTCGGACGCAAGACCACCCTTCACCTCGACCACCACGTCATTGCCCAGGTTCGCAACCGTGCCGTCGTCGAAGCGGACGGCGCCGGAATACCTGACCGTCACGCCGCGCAGCTCGAACGTCTGGTTGACCGTGTCGAGCGATTGGATTCGGCCGCTCAACTTGATCTCGCTGCCGTCGTCGTCGTCGTCACCGCCGTTGCCACTTCCGCCGTCGCTGCCGCCGTCGTCGCCTTCGAATTCCACTTCCCGAGCAATCAGCACGCCCGCCTCGAGGCGACCTTCGACTTCGACCCGCACACCGACGGCCAGGTCGGCCGGCGTGCCGTCGTCGAATTCGGCGTCGGAGGCCTCCACCGGAATGCCGTCCACGCTGAAGCGCCGCGGGTTGCCGGCTTCGACACTGCTCACCAGACCCTCGATCTCGGCCTCGTCACGGTCCTCCACCTGGCGCTCGCCGCCACGAAGGCGCTGGGTCACATAAGCACCGTTCACCGGCACGGGCTCCAGTCGCACGCGCACCAGCTGACCGTTGGCCAGCGCAGGCGTTTCAGAGTCAGGCAGGTCCGCGTAAGAGACGAGCGTCTCGCCGATGCGGAAGGTCTGGGCTTGCGTATCGAGCTCGCGCACCGGGCCGCGCAGCCGGTAGTTGTCTCTGCCCGGGTTCTTGAGTTCGATCCGCGTGGCGGTGTAGCGGCCAGAGCCGCTGCCCAGGCCGTAGACCTCGACGATCTGCCCGACTTCCACAGCGGCCAGACGGCCGCTCAGGTCTTCGTCATACACGGTGGTGGCCGTTACATCGACATCCTGGCCCAACACCTTCAAAGTGCCTGCAGTGACATCGACCGCCTCGACCGGGCCGACGATCTCGCTGGAAAAGCGGATCGAGCTCGCATTGGCCGTGGGGCCGGTCGCCGTGGAAGCGAGCTCCGAGCCGGTCACCTCGATCACCATGCCCAGCCGCAGGTCGTTTGCAGTGACGGCGTTGCCGTCATCGTCGAAGACATCGGCGCCGCTGTCGTCGTATCGGATGCCGTTGACGATGACCGAGCCGAAGCCGCTGATCGGGCCGACGGCAAAGGAGCCGGTGCCCCCGGAGCCCACACCGTCGCCGCCGCCTCCACCGCCACCACCACATGCGGCCAGGCCGACGGCGCCGGCGAGTGCGGCAAGTCGCACGCCGCGACCGAGTCGATCGAAGAACCAGGTCATGTTCATGATTTTTCCTTGAAGGTCAGGGACGGGTCAGGGGCGGGGACGGCTGCGCCGCAGCGGCGCAGGACGGACTTCGGGCGGGTCGGCGGCAGTGCTGCCGGGCATCGGCTCCGCATAGGTGAAAAGGCCGATGCGCACCCGCCGATCGGCGGCGCGCCCGGCAACGCGGTCGGCCTCGATCAACTCCTCGAGCAGGGGCACCATGCTGCGCAGCAACTGCTGCCATTGCGCGGTGACGGCCTGGCGCAACTGGTTCAGTGATTCGACCGAGATTTCGTCAGCGAAGATGGCCTGCTCGAGGTGTTCACGGCCGCCGCACAGCACATTGGCGACCGCTGCAGCGCAGTGGTCGCCGACGTTCTCTGCCAGGAAGCCGAGCATGCGGGACTCGTCGCCGCGCGGCACGAAGGCGTTGTCGCACAACTCGACCTCGTCGCTGGCCTCGTCCAGGCGGGCCAGTCCGAGGCGGCACAACTCGTCCAGCAGGCTGCGCGGATGCACGTCCTGGGTCAGCGAATGCGCCAGCGACTCGAAGCTCGGCGCCGGGCCGAGCCGCGGCAGCGGTCGAAGCCAGCCGCCGGCGTCGCGCAGCGAAGGGTCGGTGCGCCAGCGGGTGAACAGTTCGGTGGCGGGCGCCGGCCGGCGCAGGGCGGCCGGCGCCGCATCCGCATCGCCCGCGCGGGTGAGGCGGGTCACCTCGCGCCGATTGAGGCCGAGGGTGGTGCTGATGCGGCTGACGCTGCGCTGCGCCGGCAAGCCAGGGTGGGCCTCACGCGCGGCCTCGACCATCGACGCCTTGAGCACTTCTTCGAGGGTGACGTAAGGCAGTCCCTTGGCGACCGCCAGTCGGCTCAGCGGGCGAAGCAGCGCGCCCAGCGCGTCGAGCAGCGGCTGCTCGACGAACGAGGGCAACTCGGGGGCGGGGGCGAAGCGGGTGTCCATGGCGAGTTCTCGCCACATTTATAACTGTGCAATGTGCACATTTCAAGCGTTTCAGCAGAAAGTTACAGGCCTGACAGAACCCTGTCAGCCCTGCAGCAGTGCTCCGTTCAGATCGGGAAAGCGGACACACACCGAAAGGCGCCAGCCGCTTCGAGTCATCAGAGCACGAGCACGGCGCGAAAGTCGTTGACGTTTGTGTACGTGGGCCCCGTCGACACGAGGTCGCCGAGCGGCGCGAAGAAGCCGTAGGCGTCGTTCGCGTCCAGGCGTTCCTGCGCCTTCAAGCCGAGCGCCACGCCGCGCGCCAGCGTGTCGGGCGTGACGATAGCGCCTGCGTTGTCTTCGACCCCGTCGATGCCGTCGGTGTCGGCCGCCAGCACATGCACGCCCGGCTCGCCCTGCAGCGCGATGGCGGCGCCGAGCAAGAATTCGGTGGCGCGCCCGCCGCGCCCGCCCTTGGCCTTCACCGTGACGGTGGTCTCGCCGCCAGAAAGGATGACGCAAGGCCGCGTGAACGGCTGACCACGGCGCAACACTTGTCGCGCCAGCGCGGCATGCACCTGGCCGACGACGCGCGATTCGCCCTCGATCTCGTCGCTGAGCACGTAGGCCGGCACGCCTGCGGCGCGCGCCGCCTCCGCCGCCGCCTCGAGCGACTGCTGCGGCGTGGCGATCAGGTGCACGGCGTGGCCGGCGAAGCGCGCGTCGCCCGGCTTGGGCGTCTCCAGCGTGCCTGCCTCGAGCGCGGCGCGCACGGCGGCCGGCAGTTCGATGCCGTAGCGGCGCAGGATCGCCAGTGCGTCGGCGCAGCTCGTCGCATCGGGCACGGTCGGGCCGCTGGCGATGACGGCCGGATCGTCCCCCGGCACGTCGGAGATCGTGAGCGTGACCACCTTGGCCGGCGCGCACAGCGCGGCCAGGCGCCCGCCCTTGATGGCCGAGAGGTGCTTGCGCACGCAGTTCATCTCGCCGATGGCCGCGCCGCTCTTGAGCAGGGCGCGGTTGATGGCCTGCTTGTCGTCGAGCGTGATGCCTGCGGCCGGCAGCGACAGCAGCGCGGAGCCGCCGCCGGAAATGAGACACAGAACCAGGTCGTCGGCGCTGAGGCCCTGCGCCATCGCGAAGATTCGCTGCGCAGCGGCCAGGCCCGCCGCGTCCGGCACCGGGTGCGCGGCTTCGACCACCTCGATGCGCCCGGTCTTGGCCTTGTAGTCAGGCGGCACGTGCTCGTAGCGTGTGACCACCAAACCCGAAAGTGGCGCGTCGGCCGGCCAGAGCGCATCGACGGCGGCAGCCATCGCGCCGCCCGCCTTGCCCGCACCCAGCACCAGTGTGCGGCCCTTGGGCGGCGGCGGCAGGAATGCGCCCGTGCTGAGCGCCGGCAGCGCGCGGCGCACGGCGGTGTCGAACAGGCCGCGCAGAAAACCGCGCGGGTCTTGCTTGGGATCGGGCAGCGGCGGATTCATCGATGGATTATCGACACGGCTGCCCGGGCGAGATCGGAGCGCCGCAGCACATGAAACGCTTGCGGCAAGCACCCGCGCTTCAGGGGAAGCACATCCATGGTTGTTCGAAAACGGTACAAGTTGCCTCTCGTTTCGCTTGATCGGCCGACGTCTGCTGCCGATAACGTGAGGCTTGGCGCACCGGTCCACGCGTTTTGCAAAGGCCGGTGCATTCCGTTCAACCGACCTGGAGATCGCCCGCGTGAATGCGAGCACCGAACTTGCGCCCCTCGAGCGCCCCCCACTGCCTGCCGACGCACCCGCCGTCGCCCCGGCTGCCGTGCCTGCCAGAGCAGCGGCTGCGCCGACAGCGCCCCGGATCAACGAATTCCTGGCCTTCAAGCTGGGCGGCGAGGAGTACGGCATCGACATCCTGCGCGTGCAGGAGATCCGTTCCTACGAGCCTCCTACCCGCATCGCCAACGCGCCTGGCCACATCCTGGGCGTCGTCAACCTGCGCGGCCTGATCGTGCCGATCGTCGATCTGCGGCTGAAGTTCCAGCTCGAGCCGGTCGCCTACGACGGCTTCACCGTGACCATCGTGCTGGGCATCGGCTCGCGGGTGGTCGGCATCGTCGTCGATGCGGTGTCCGATGTCATCACCCTCGCACCCGATCAACTGCGCCCGGTGCCCGAGCTGCACTCGAGCATCGATAGCGAACACCTCCTGGCGATCGGTGCGGTCGACGACCGCATGCTGATCCTGATGGACATCGAAAAACTCATGACCAGCCCGGCGATGGGCCTGATCGATTCCCGTCCCTGACAACGTCGTTTTCAAGCCCTCCGAGCACCTCCCTCCTGTACCGAAGATCATGAACCTCAGTGACGTGAAGATTTCCACCCGCCTCGCCGCAGGCTTTGCCGCGATGGCAGTGTTGATCGCCCTGCTGGGCGGCCTTTCCATCTACAAGACGAACACCATCCACGGAGAGTTCGCCACGGTGATGGAAAGCAGCTATCCGAAGATCGAGATGGCCCAGGACATCCGCACGGTCAACAGCGAAGTCTCGCTGGCGATCCGCGACCTGTTCATCCTGACCGACCCGGCCGCCGTGGCGGCCCGCTTCGAGACGATCAACACCGTCTCGAAACGGACCACCGGCAACCTCGACAAGCTCAAGGAAAGCATCCAAAGCGACGTCGGCAAGGCGGCGCTCGCCAAGCTGATGCAGGCGCGTGCCGACTACCGCCAGCCCCGCGACCGCGTGCTGGAGTCGCTGCGTGCCGGCAATCTCGACGGCGCCCGGTCGACCCTGAACGATCTGCTGCCCAGGCAGGCCGCCTACATGACCGCCGTCGACGAACTGATCGCCGTGCAAGAACGCGTCATGGCCACCTCGGCGCAGCAGGTCGATGAAGCCGTGGCGAGCAGCAAGTTGATCATCGGCTCCATGATCGCCGCTGCGATTGCGCTGGCCTGCGTGCTGGCGGTGTGGATCATCCGCTCCATCACCCTCCCGCTGAGCGAGGCCGTGCGCATCACGCGCGCCGTCGCCGAAGGCGATCTCACCATGGAGTTCAAGGCCGACGGCAAGAGCGAGACCGGTCTGCTGCTCGGCGCACTGCACGACATGAAGACGCGCCTGGCCGGCATCGTCGGCGGGGTGCGTGCGAATGCCGAAGGCGTAGCCACGGCCTCGTCCCAGATCGCCCAAGGCAACAACGACCTGTCGGGTCGCACCGAAGAACAGGCGTCCGCGCTGGAAGAGACCGCCGCCTCGATGGAGGAGCTGGGCTCTACCGTCAGGCAGAACGCCGACAACGCGATGCAGGGCAACCAGCTCGCACTCAACGCCTCGACCGTCGCCGCGCGCGGGGGCGAGGTGGTGAGCCAGGTGGTCGACACCATGAAAGGCATCAACGACAGCTCGAAGAAGATCGCCGACATCATCAGCGTGATCGACGGCATCGCCTTCCAGACCAACATCCTCGCGCTCAATGCCGCGGTGGAAGCGGCGCGGGCCGGCGAGCAGGGCCGCGGCTTCGCGGTGGTGGCCTCCGAAGTGCGCAGCCTGGCGCAGCGCAGTGCCGAGGCGGCCAAGGAGATCAAGGGGCTCATCACCGCCAGCGTCGAACGGGTCGAGCAAGGCTCGGTGTTGGTCGATCAGGCCGGCACGACGATGAGCGAGGTGGTCAGCGCCATCAAGCGCGTGACCGACATCATGGGCGAGATCAGCTCGGCCTCCACCGAGCAGAGCGCCGGTGTCGCGCAGATCGGCGAAGCGGTCACGCAGATGGACCAGGCGACGCAGCAAAACGCCGCGCTCGTCGAGGAAAGCGCGGCCGCCGCGGAAAGCCTGAAGGGTCAGGCGCAGCAGCTCGTCAGCGCCGTGGCGGTGTTCAAGCTGGCGCAGGGCCAGCATGCCGCGCCGGTCGTCGCGCAACAGGCCAGGGCGCCGGTCAGGCCGGCCACCCCGCTCAGCTCGAACGCTGTGGAGCGCCGCGGCCCGAACCGCGCGAAGAACGTCTCGCGCCTGCAGCCCCGGGCTGCGGCCGCCAAGCCGGCCGACGCCGGCGCGTCGGTGGTCGCCTCGGCGAAGACCGGCACCGACGACTGGCAGTCGTTCTGAGCTGTCTGCCCGGCGCGCGAAGCCGTCTCAGGCTTCGGCGCGCGCGTCTCGCCGCATCAACTGCGTGAGCACCTGGGCCGGACTGGCGCGGCCTTCGAGCACCGCCACCACGGCTTCGGTGATCGGCATTTCCACGCCGAGCGAGCGCGCCCGCGCCAGCACCATGGCCGCGCTGTGCACGCCTTCGGCGACGTGGCCGAGCGAGGCGAGCACTTCGGGCAGTCGTCGGCCCCGCGCGAGTTGCAGACCGACCTGTCGGTTGCGCGACAGGTCGCCGGTGGCAGTGAGGACCAGATCGCCGAGACCAGACAAGCCCATGAAGGTGTCTGCACGCGCGCCCAGCGCCAGGCCCAGGCGCGTCATCTCGGCCAGGCCCCGCGTGATGAGCGCGGCGCGGGCGTTGAGGCCGAGCGCCATGCCGTCGCCGATGCCGGTGGCGATGGCCAACACGTTCTTCACGGCACCGCCGACCTCCACGCCGATCGGGTCGGCCGAGGTGTAGATGCGCAGCGACTCGCTGTGAAAGACCTCGAGCGCCTGCTGGCGCAGCGCGGCATCGGCACTCGCCGCGACCAGGGCGGTGGGCTGGCCGCCCGCCACTTCGAGCGCGAAGCTTGGTCCCGACAGCACGCCGACGCGCGCCTCGGGCGCCACGTCGCGCGCGACCTCGTGGCCCAGCGCACCGCTGCCGGCCTCGAAGCCCTTGCACAACCACCACAGGCCCCGTCCTTGTTCGGCACAGCGCGAGACCATCTCGCGCAGACCCGACATCGGCGTGGCGACGACGATCAGACCGTCGCCTGCGGCATGCGAGAGCGCGGACTCGAAGGCGCCTTCGATGCGCAGTACGGCGGGCAGATCGACGCCCGGCAAATAGCGCTCGTTGCGGCGGCTGCGGTCGATGAGCGCAGCCTGCGCCGCGTCGCGCGCCCACAGCAGGGTGTCATGCCGCGGCGCGATGCTCGCCGCCAGCGCCGTGCCCCAGGCGCCGGCGCCGAGGACGCAGACTTTCATCGCCGCGCTCGCGACCCGCTCAGGCGGTGGCGATGACCGGCGCGCCGCTGCCGTTGGTCGGCTTGCCTTCGTCGGCCTGCTGAGCGCGCGCCTGCTGCTGCGCCTCGTACATGGCCTGGAAGTTGACCTCCGCCAGGTGCACCGGCGGGAAACCCGCGCGCGTGATGATGTCGGCCACAGTGGCGCGCAGGTACGGGTACACGATGCCCGGGCAGGCGATGCCGATCACCGGCTGCAACTGCTCTTCGGGCAGGTTGCGGATCTCGAAGATGCCGGCCTGCTTGACCTCGACGAGGAACACGGTGCGGTCACCCAGCTTGGTGGTGACGGTGGCGGTGATGGCGACTTCGTAGATGCCGTCGGTCACGCCCTCGGCCGCGACACCGAGGTTGATCTCGACCTGGGGCGACCCCTGCTCGAGCAGGATCTTGGGCGAATTGGGCTGCTCCAGCGACATGTCCTTGAGGTACACGCGCTGGATCTGGAACACGGGGGTAGCGGCTTGCTCGGCCATGGTGGGCATCCGTCGGTCAGGGGCTGGGCCCGGCGCTGCGGTCTCGCGTGCGGCGCGGCGGGCTCAAGGCGCGCAAGAGCCGGCGCAGCGGCGCTTGCAGTGAGCTGCGGATTATGTCGCAGCGGCTCTCAGCGGCGCTCCGGCCGGGCGATGCACCGCAGGCGCGCCGAGCGTCAGGCAGCGGCGCCCTGGAGCAGCGGCGCAAGGCCGCCGCGCTGGTCGAGCGCGATGAGTTCGTCGCAGCCGCCCACGAGCGTGTCGCCGATGTAGATCTGCGGCACGGTGCGCCGGCCGGTCCGCTCCATCATCGACTGGCGCTGAACCGGATCGAGGTCGATGCGGATCTCCTCGATGTGCTCGACGCCGCGCTGCTGAAGCAGCATCTTCGCGCGCTGGCAGTAGGGGCAGACCAGGGTCGTGTACATCTTGACAGGAGACATGGGCTCGGTGGCGTAGGAGTGCGGCTCGCCAGTGTCATCCAGGGGCCACGACCCTGTGGCAAGGCGGGTCGGGTGCCTCGCCTGCGCCGCTAGACGCGGCAGCCGTTGCAATAGCCAGGGCACCCGGGAGCCGAAACCCGCTGGCGCGGCGCCCCACCCGCAGCTCCGTCCTCGGCGTTCGCCTGCGCCTCAGGCCGCCGACTTCTCCACCGGCAGCTGCGCCTCGCGCCATGCCGCCAGGCCGCCGATCAAGGCGTTGGTCTGCTCGTAGCCGAGCTTGCGCAAGGTGGCCACCGCGCGGTTCGCGCGCGCGCCGGTCGGGCACATCACCACCAGCGGAACGGCCTTGTTGGTGGGCAGCGCCTTGTTGCCTTCGAGGCTGCTGAAGGGGATGTTGCGGGCCTGCTTGGCGTGGCCGGCAGCGTATTCGGCCGGCTCGCTCACGTCGATGAGCACCGCCTTTTCGCGGTTGATGAGACGCACCGCTTCCGCGGCGTTCACGCGATGCGCACCGCCGGAGCGAGACGCCATGGGCCACAACAGCAGGCCGCCCGACACCGCGGCGGTGAGGATGAGATACCAATACTCGAGAAGGAACTTCACTTTGCGTGCGCGGGAGCGCCAAGGGCGAAAACCTGCGATTCTAGAATCTGCGACCTTCGACGCCTTTGCTTGCGACCCATGACCCAACTCGTTTTGATCCGCCACGGCGAATCGACCTGGAACCTAGAGAACCGCTTCACCGGCTGGGCCGACGTGGAGCTGACCGCCACCGGCGTGGCCCAGGCGCAGGCGGCCGGCCGACTGCTCAAGGAGGCCGGATACGAGTTCGACGTCGCTTACACGTCGGTGCTGCGCCGCGCGATCTGGACGCTGTGGCATTGCCTGGACGGCATGGAGCGCACCTGGCTGCCGGTCGTCAAGGACTGGCGGCTCAACGAGCGCCACTACGGCGGCCTGCAGGGTTTGAACAAGGCCGAGACCGCCAAGGAATACGGCGACGAGCAAGTGCTGCTCTGGCGCCGCAGCTACGACGTGCCGCCGCCGGCGCTCGAAGCGAGCGACCCGCGCGGCGCCCGCGGCGATGTACGTTATGCGGCGCTGCCGCCCGGCAAGGTGCCGCTCACCGAATGTTTGAAGGACACGGTGGCGCGCGTGGTCCCGCTGTGGAACAGCACGCTCGCGCCGGCCATCGCCAATGGCCAGCGGCTGGTGATCGTGGCGCACGGCAACAGCATCCGCGCGCTGGTCAAGCACCTGAACAACATCTCGGATGCCGACATCGTCGGCGTCAACATTCCCAACGGCATTCCGCTGGTCTACGAGCTCGACGCTTTCCTGAAACCGGTGAAGAAGTTCTATCTCGGCGACGCCGAAGCCGCGGCCAATGCGGCGCAGGCTTCGGCCGACCAGGCGGAGGCTTGAAGAAGCCCTGCGACTTCGCGACCTCGAAGTCGCAGCAGTAGCCGCTCAGCGGTAGCAGTTGCAGCAGTTGCAGCAGCCGGCGAAGCAGGGCAGCGGCGGTTCCGGTCTCTCCTTGATCGGCCGCAGCGACGAAGCCGCGCCCTGCCCTTCAGTGCAAGGCTGTCACGATCAACCCGCGCAGTTGCGCAGCGAGCGCGCGTCTGTCTTGCTCAGCGCTTGCCACCGGTTCGAGGAAGTGCACCCGCACGCGCAGTTTTTCGGCACAGGCCACCCACCACAGGCTGCGAACAAGCGTCGTGTCGCCCACATAGGCGACTGCCCTGCTGACGGCATCGGTCGCGTCGGAATAGCGAAGTGCCACCGGTTGAACCTTCGTTCCGGTAGCGATGGCCGCCTGCAGCAAGTTGGCGTGAAAGGGAAGCGGCACGTGCCCTTCGCCGGTAGTGCCTTCGGGGAACACCGCCACCGTGTCGCCGGCGGCCAGCGCCTCGCCCATGCGGTGCACCACGCGCATCGCGTCGCGGCGGCGCTCGCGCGCGAGGTACAGCGTGTCGGCTGCATCGACCAGCCGGTTGAGCAGCGGCCAATGCCGCACGTCGGCCTTGGAAACGAAGCGGGCCTGCGGCACGAGCGCGTGCATCGCCACGATGTCCAGCCACGACACATGGTTGCTGACGAGCAGCGTGCCGCCCTCGCGCGCGGCGCCCAGCACGTCGAGTTCGACGCCCGCCACGCGCAGCATCTTCGCCGCCCACCACTGCACCCTGGCCCGGCGCTCGGGCTGGGGCAAGGGAAAGCGCAGCAGCACGATTGCCAAGCCGTGCAGCACGTGCAGCAGCACGCGCAACAGGCGCCGGGCGGCGCGCAAGCGGCGTATCACGGTAGACAGTCGGGCGAGCAGCGCGTCACGTTGAGCAAGCATGCGAGCGGCACGCTACGGCGGGCCCGGACGCCAGCCGAGCGTCACGGCAAACCCTCGCGCGGCCCTCGCCAGTCACCGGCCTATACGCAGGAATCACAAGCCCAGGGCCGGTCCTGCAACGTCGACGCTGATCCGAGCCCATCGCTCATCGCACCTCGTGCGCCACCTGCCCCGCCACCAGCGTGAGCTTCACCGCCCCCGGCAGTTCGTAGCCGCTCACCGAAAAGGCGAACGGCGTGTGCTTGCCCTGGCTGCGCAGCGCCGAAGGCGTGACCGGCCAGCGCGCCGCGGGATCGAACACGCAGACATCGGCCACGCCGCCCTCGACCAGCCGACCGGCGCTGGCCGCCAGCGAGCCGAGCGCATCGCCGAGCACGCGCACCGGCTCGCAGCTCACCGTGGCCAGTGCGCGCCGCAGGCCGGCGCCGGAGTCCTCGCCCCACTTGAGCGCCAGACCGAGCAGCAGCTCCAGCCCGGTGGCGCCGGGCTCGGCCTCGGCGAAGGGCAGCGTCTTGTCGTCCTCATCGACCGGTGTGTGGTCCGAGACCAGCGCGTCGATCGTGCCGTCGGCCAGCGCGGCGCCCAGCGCATCGCGGTCGCGTGACTGGCGCAGCGGCGGGACCAGCCGCATGGCGGGGTTGAAGTAGCCGATGTCCAGGTCGGTCAGGTGCAGCGAGTTGATGCTCACGTCGGCGCTGACGGGCAGGCCTTCCGACTTGGCCGCACGCAGCAACCCGACGCCGGCCGCACTCGACAAGCGGCACAGGTGCACGCGCGCTCCGCTGGCGCGCACCAGCTCGAAGATGGTGTGCAAGGCAATGGTCTCGGCGCTCACCGGCACGCCGGACAAGCCCAGGCGAGTCGCCACCGCCCCGCTGGCCGCAACGCCGCCGCCCAACCAGGGATCGTTGGGCCGCAACCAGACGCTGTAGCCGAAAGTTGCGGCGTACTGCAGTGCGCGCGCCAGCACCTGCGTGTTGCGCACCGGCGCATCGGCCTGCGAGAAACCGACGCAGCCGGCCTCGGTGAGCTGGGCCATCTCGGTGAGCACCTCGCCGCCGAGGCCGCGCGTCAGCGCACCGAGCGGAAACAGCCGGCAGCGGCTCAGCTTGCGTGCGCGGAACTTGAGCATCTCCACGAGGCCCGGCTCGTCGAGCGTGGGGTCGGTGTCGGGCAGGCACACCACGCTGGTCACGCCACCGGCCGCCGCCGCCGCCAGCTCGCTTTCCAGCATGCCCTCGTGCTCGTGGCCGGGCTCGCGCAGGCGCGCTGCCAGATCGACGAGACCCGGCGCGACGACGAGGCCATTTGCATCGAAGCTGCGGTCGGGCGCGAAGTCGCGCGGCGCGGCGCCGAGCGCCACGATGCGCCCGCCGGCGATGGCAAGGTCGCCGACGCGGTCGAGCCCCGAGGCCGGGTCGAGCAGACGGCCGTTGGTGATCAGGATCTTCATGCGTCGTTGCCCGAGATGATGGACATGACGGCCATGCGCACCGCAATGCCGTAGGTCACCTGCGGCAGGATCACGCTCTGCTTGCCGTCGGCCACCACCGAGTCGATCTCGACCCCGCGGTTGATGGGGCCCGGGTGCATGACGATCGCGTCCGGCTTGGCGAGCGCCAGCTTTTCCTCGGTGAGCCCGAAGCTCTTGAAGAACTCGCCGGCGCTGGGCAGCATGGCGCCGCTCATGCGCTCGTTCTGCAGCCTGAGCATGATGATCACATCGGCGCCCTTGATGCCTTCGGCCATGTCGTGGCACACGCGCACGCCCATGTCCTTGAGGTCGCCCGGCACGAGGGTGCGCGGCCCGACCGCCCGCACCTCGGCGGCGCCCAGGGTGGTCAGCGCATGGATGTCGGAGCGCGCAACGCGCGAATGCACGATGTCGCCCACGATCGCCACCACCAGGTTGCTGAAATCCTGCTTGTAGTGGCGGATCGTGTACATGTCGAGCAGGCCCTGCGTCGGGTGCGCATGGCGCCCGTCGCCGGCGTTCACGACATGCACATGCGGCGCCACGTGTTGCGCGATCAGGTAGGGCGCGCCGCTCTCGGCATGGCGCACCACGAACATGTCCGCATGCATGGCCGATAGATTGGCGATGGTGTCGAGCAGGCTCTCGCCCTTTGCCGTGGAGCTCCGCGCGATGTCGAGGTTGATGACGTCGGCCGACAGCCGCTTGGCCGCGATCTCGAAGGTGGTGCGGGTGCGGGTGCTGTTCTCGAAGAACAGATTGAACACGCTCTTGCCGCGCAGCAGCGGCACCTTCTTGACCTCGCGGTCGTTGACACTGAGAAAGGTGCCCGCCGTGTCCAGAATCTGCGTGAGCACCGCCTTGGGCAGGCCCTCGATCGACAGCAGATGGATCAGCTCGCCGTGGGCGTTGAGTTGAGGGTTGCGCTTGCTGAGCATCAGGCACTCTCCACGTCGAGCGTGAACCGGCCCTCGTCGTCACGCACCAGCGAGAGCTTCTGCCCGGCCGGTAGCACCACCCGCGCCGCGGACACGGCCGGCTCGATGGGCAGTTCGCGCCCTCCGCGATCGACCAGCACGGCCAGGGTGACACTGGCCGGGCGACCGAAATCGAACAGTTCGTTGATCACGGCGCGCGTGGTGCGGCCGGTGTAGAGCACGTCGTCGATCAGCAGGATGTGGCGGCCGTCGATGGCGAAAGGCAATGCGGTCGCATCGGTCGTTGCTGCCAAGCCGCGCGAGCCGAAGTCGTCACGGTGCAGGGCGCTGGAAATCACCCCGTGCTGACCGGGCAAGCCAAGATCGCGCTGGAGCCGCTCGGCAAGCCAGGCGCCGCCGGACCAGATGCCCACGAGCGCCGCGCTTTCACCCTCGTCGCGGCGCACCAGTGGCCGCAGGCGCATCAGCAGATCGGCGTACAGCGCTTCGGCATCGAGTTGCAGGATCGTCATCGGTCAGGGCCTCGGATGCTGGGAAGACGGTTCGCATCGCTCGCGCAGGTACTGCTCGAGCAGGATCGCCGCCGCGGCGGCATCGGCGTCGCGCGCACCCGCGGTCAGTGCCTCGGTCGTCGAATAACGTTCGTCCACCTCGTGCACCGGCAGCCCGAAACGGCCCTGCAGTTGGCGAGCGAAGCGCCGCGCGCGGTGGGTATTGTCGTGCGCGGCGCCGTCGGGATGAAAGGGCACGCCGACCACGAGCGCACCGGGCTGCCACTCTTCGATGAGCTTGGCGATCGGCGCGAAGCGCGCATCGCCTTCGGCGACCACGGTGCGCAATCCCTGCGCCGCGCCGGTCACCGTGTTGCCGACCGCCACGCCAGTGCGCTTGAGGCCGAAATCGAAAGCGAGCAGGGTCTGCGGTGCGGCCTCGGCGGCAGGCGCCTCAGGCATGGCCCGCTTCACTGCTCAACATGCGTGGATCGATGCCGAGCAGAGCGAGCGCCTTGGTGTAGCGCTGCTCGATCGGGGTGTCGAAGATCACCTCAGGCCGGGCGTCGACCGTGATCCAGCCGTTGCGGGCGATCTCGTCTTCGAGCTGGCCCGCGCTCCAGCCGGCATAGCCCAGCGTGACCAGCACGCGCTTGGGCCCGTTGCCGCTGGCCAGGGCTTCGAGCACGTCCTTGCTGGTGGTCATGGCCATGCCGCCGGGAATGCGCAGCGAGGAGTTGTACACGGCGCCGTCGGCGTCGATGTCGGCCGCGTCGTCTTCGCCGCGCTCGTGCAGCACGAAGCCGCGCTCAGTCTGTACCGGGCCGCCGATGTAGACCGGCTGCTCGGCCAGTTCGGTGCGGTCGAGCACCAGCTCGACCTTCTCGAACAGCTTGCCCAGCTTGATGTCGCTGGGCTTGTTGATCACCAAGCCCAGCGCGCCCTTTTCGGTGTGCTCGCACAGGTAGACCACCGAGCCGGCGAAGTTGCCGTCGGCCATGCCGGGCATGGCGATCAGGAACTGATTCGTCAGGTTGGACGCGCTGGTGGAAGCCATGCGGCGATTGTAGTGAGCGGGCACACTGCGGCGCATGCAGAAATCCCCGCAGATCAAGTCCCTCGCGGGCGCGCTCGTCTGGTTGCGCCGGGATCTGCGCGCGCACGACCACGCCGCGCTGTACCACGCGCTGCGTGCGGCCCGGCAGGTCTGGTGCGCCTTCGTGTTCGACCGCGAAATCCTCGATCCGCTGCCGCGCAGCGACCGGCGAGTCGAATTCATCCGCGAAAGCCTCGTCGATCTGGACGCGCAACTGCGGGCCCTGGGCCTTGCCAGCGGTGCCCGGGGCGTCGGCCTGATCGTGCGCCACGGCCGTGCCGTCGAGGAAATCGCGCGCCTGGCGACGACCCTGCATGTGCAGGCGGTCTATGCCAACGCCGACTACGAGCCGCAAGCCAGAGCCCGGGACGCGCAGGTGCGCGGCGCGCTGGCCGACGCCGGCATCGCCTTTCATGCCGGCAAGGACCAGGTGGTGTTCGACACCGACGAGCTGCTCACCGCTGCCGGCAAACCCTATGGCGTGTTCACGCCGTACAAGAACGCCTGGATCAAGAAGCTCGAGCCTTTCTACCTGCAGGCCTATCCCGTGGAGCGCCATGCGTCGGCGCTCGCGCCGCTGCCCGCGGGCGAGCGCGGGGGCGTGCCGCTGCTGGCGGAGATCGGCTTCGAAACCACCAACCTGTCGACGCTCGAACTTCCCCCCGGCAGCGCCGGCGCGCAGGCTCTCCTCGAGGATTTCGTCGACGACGAGCGCATCGACCGCTACGCCGAGGCGCGCAACTACCCCGCCGTCAAGGGACCGAGCTATCTGAGTGTGCACCTGCGCTTCGGGACAGTGTCCGTGCGCGAACTCGCGGCGCTGGCCTGGGACCGCATGCGCGCGCCATCGAAGGCAGGACGCGGCGCCGAGGTGTGGCTCTCGGAGCTGATCTGGCGCGATTTCTATCAGCAGGTGCTGCACCACCACCCCCGCGTCGTGGATGCCAGCTACAAGCCCGAATACGACAAGATCAAGTGGGAGCACGGCAAGCGCGCCGACGCCCTCTTCTCGGCCTGGTGCGAAGGCCGCACCGGCTACCCGCTGGTCGACGCGGCGATGGCGCAGATCAACCAGACCGGCTACATGCACAACCGCCTGCGCATGGTGACGGCCAGCTTCCTGACCAAGGATCTGGGCATCGACTGGCGCCGGGGCGAACGCTATTTCGCCGAGAAGCTCAACGACTACGACCTGGCCGCCAACAACGGCGGCTGGCAGTGGGCGGCCTCTACCGGCTGCGACGCCCAGCCCTACTTTCGCATCTTCAACCCGGTCACGCAGAGCGAGAAGTTCGATCCGCAGGGCAAGTTCATCCGCCGCTATCTGCCGCAACTGGCCGCCGTGCCCGATCACCTCCTGCACGCGCCGTGGCGCGCCAAGCCGGTGGAACTGGTCGCGGCCGGCATCGAACTGGGCCGGGACTATCCGCAGCCCATCGTGGAGCACGACGTGGCGCGGGCCAAGACCTTGGAGCGATACGCAATCGTGAAGGCGGCAAAGTAGACGCGGAAAGGAAACGACTCACGCCGGTCAGGGCGAGTGCGCGTTTAGAAGATTCAGAACAGCTCGATCTCGCCGCTCTTCTCCGCGCCGGAAAGCGCGCCCGACTCGACCAGCGTCTCGTGACAGCACACCCGGTTGCGGCCGGTCTGCTTGGCGTGATAGATCGCGCGGTCGGCGCGCGCGAACGCGCCGCTGGCGATGTCGAGCGGGCGCAGCTGCGTGAAGCCGACACTGGCGGTGACGGGGCCGACCTGCGGAAAGGTGAACGCTTCCATGCGGGCGCGGAAGCGCTCGAAGGCCAGCGCGGCATGAGCGCGTTCGTCCGCGCGCAGCACCACCACGAACTCCTCGCCGCCGAAGCGGTAGAGCCGGTCGCCGTGGCGGAACGCACTGCGCAGGAGGCGCGCCACCAGCAGCAGCACCTCGTCGCCGATCAGGTGGCCGAAGTCGTCGTTGACGCGCTTGAAGTGATCGATGTCGATGACGCCCAGCCACTGCGTGCAGGCCGAGCCCGCCGGGGCGCACGCCGTGGCGCCCAGTCCCTTGGCGAACTGCGCCTCGAAGGTCTTGCGGTTGAGCAGCCCGGTCAGCATGTCGTGCTCGCTGTAGTCGAGCAGGTCCATGTGGTTGCGGTAGACCTGCAACAAGCCGGTGATCAGCTCGCAGTGCTCGTCGCTCAAGGGCCGTTCGCTCAGCACCTCGATCACACCGAAGCGCTTCTGGCCGATCACGATCGGAAACACGCTGAGCAGGGCGGGCTCGCCGGCGTCGTCGCAGCGCCGGGTGTCGACGCCCCGCACTCGCTCCCCGGTCAACAGCGCACGGTGGTGCTGCGGCCAGTCGCTCGCTGCCGGCAGAGCTTCGAGCGGTACCCACGGCGGGTCGCCGCGCAGCGCCGCCTGACCGCGCCGCTGGCCTGCCTGCCGCAACAGCCGCAGGTCCGAGGGGTCGCCGACGCAGCGATACAGGCTCACCGCCAGCGGGTCGAGCCAGTCGGCCAGCATCGACACCAGCTTGGTGTTGACGAGGTCGCGGTCGCGAAAGCCGGTGAGGCTCACGACGGAGCCGATGAGGTCGGGCATGGCGGATAGGCGGTGAATGCTGTCTCGGTCATCGGCGGCGCCGCCGCACTCTGAAGGGATCGGACCGTGACACGGGGCTCGCCCCCGGCGATTAATCACCGATCGGCCCGGCCCGAGCGGCTCGCCGGGCTTGTCCCCTGCGGAAGAATGCCCGAATCGCACCACCGCCCTGAACGGGTCCTACAGTGGCCACTCCATCAACTTGCGAGGACTGAACCATGGGTTTGATGAGTTTCATCAAGGACGCGGGCGAAAAGCTGTTCGGCAAAAGCGAGGCCAAGGCGGCGCCGGAAGCGGCCGCACAAGCTCCGAGCCCTGCCAACGTGGCGCAGCTCAACGAGACGGCCGGCGCGGCGATCGCCACCTACGTGAGCAGCATGGGCCTGAAGGTCGACGACCTGAAAGTGTCCTTCGACGGCGCCAGCGGCACCGTCACGGTGTCCGGCCAGGCGCCGGATCAGGAAACCAAGGAAAAAGTCTTGCTGTGCTGCGGCAACGTGGCCAGCGTGTCTTCGGTCAACGACATGCTCACCGTGGCCGAGCCGACGCCGGAGGCGAAGTACTACACGGTCGTCAAGGGCGACACCTTGTCGAAGGTGTCGAAGGAGTTCTATGGAAGCCCGAACAAGTACCCGGTGATCTTCGAGGCCAACAAGCCGATGCTGTCTCACCCCGACAAGATCTACCCGGGGCAGGTGCTGCGCATCCCGCCGCAAGCCTGACGAGGCGGCGCGGCGTGGAAAGATTTTTCGCGCCGCTTGTAAGGCTGCTCACCGCTGAGCGACTGCTGGGGGCAGGTCAACCCGACCCGCTGTGCGTGCACCGGCTCTGCCGGTCGCAGCAGCCTGACCCCCTTCAATCACGTTCACCGGAGCCTCCATCATGACCAAGACCTCTTCCAGCTCGCTGGCCTGTGCCGCCGCCTTGTTCGCCCTGTCCACCGCGGCCTTCGCCGCTCAGGCACCGGCGGGCAGTTCAGGCCTCGCGGTAGCCGCCAGCGACAAGGTGCACTGCTACGGCGTGCACGAGTGCAAGGGCAACAGCGACTGCAAGACCGCCGAGAACGCCTGCAAGGGCCAGAACGGCTGCAAGGGCCACGGCTTCAAGGGCATGGCCGCCAAGGCCTGCTTCGAGGCGGGCGGCACCATCGGCGACCTCGCCGCCAAGTAAGCGCCGCCACTGACGGACGAGCCCCGCGCCGCATTGCGGTATCGGGGCTCAGCGCATTCGCCATGACAGCCGCCCTACCCACCGCTTCGACCTCGCCTTCGCCCGGCTTCGGCCTGGGCTTGCGCACCGCGCACTACGCTGCCTTCCTCGATGCGCAGCAGCCGGTGGACTGGCTCGAGATCATTGCCGAGAACTACCTCGTGCCCGGCGGCAAGCCCTTGCGCATGCTCGACGACATCCGCGCGCGTTACCCGATGGTGATGCACGGCGTTTCCATGTCGATCGGCTTGGTGGCCGGGCCCGACCCGGAGCACCTGAAGGCACTGGCCGCGCTCGCGCGCCGCGTCCGGCCGCTGTGGATCTCGGATCATTTGTGCTGGACGGGCGTGCATGGCCGCCAGATCCACGATCTGCTGCCGCTCCCCTACAGCGAAGAGGCATTGAAGGTGGTGGTGCGCAACCTGCGGCAAGTGCAGGACACGCTCGGCCAGCGGCTGCTGATCGAGAACGTGTCGAGCTACCTGGAGTTCCGCGCCTCGAGCATGAGCGAATGGGAGTTCGTGAACCGCGTGTGTGAAGAGGCCGACTGCCTGTTGCTGCTCGACCTCAACAACATCCACGTGAGCAGCGTCAATCACGGCTTCGACGCGCTCGACTACCTGGCCGCGATGCCGGCGCATCGCGTGCAGCAGATCCACCTCGCCGGCCACACCGACCACGGCGACCACCTGATCGACACCCACGACCATCCGGTGGCCGAGCCCGTCTGGGCGCTCTACCGCGCAGCCTTGAAGCGCTTCGGCAACGTGGCCACGATGATCGAGCGCGACGACCGCATCCCGCCGCTGCCGGAGCTGGTGGCCGAACTGGACACCGCACGCGCGATCGCGGCGAAGGTTTCGCCGCTTGCCGATCGGGAGGCTGCGTGACGTCGGCCACGGTGGCGGCAACCCCAGCGCGCAGCCTCGAAGCGCTGCAGGCGGCGTTCCAGGACTTCGTGCTCGACCAGCCCAGCGACTTCGCCGAGGCCGTGGCCGAGGGCGGCCGCATCGGCGTCGAGCGGCGCCTGGCGATCTACCACAACGCCTACCGCGCCCGCCTGATCGAGGCACTGCGCGACGGCTACGGCCACACCCTCGCTTATCTGGGCGACGAGGCCTTCGACATCGCCGCGCGCGCCTATGTGGCGTCGCACCCGTCCACCCATTCCAACCTGCGCTGGTTCGGCGCGGCCTTCGCCGACTGGCTGTTCGAAGCCTGCCCGAACGATCCCGACATCGGCGAGTTGGCCTCGCTCGACGCAGCCCTGCGCCGCGCCTTCGATGCCGCCGACGCGCCGGTGCTCGGCCTGGACGAGCTGGCAGCGCTGCCTGCCGAGGACTGGGCGCGGGTCGGTTTCGAATTTCAGCCGGGCTGCCGGCGCCTGCGACTCCCGCACAACACGCTGGCCATCTGGCAGGCGATCGACCAGGACGGCACGCCGCCGCCAGCGACGCGCCTGGACCAGCCCACCGAACTGCTGGTGTGGCGGCGCGGACTGCAACCGCACTTTCGCAGCCTGGGCCCGCTCGAAGCCGGCGCAATCGACCGGCTGCTAACGGGCGACGGGTTTGCCGCCACCTGCGCGGCACTCGTTGCCGAGTTCCCGGACGCGTCCGTCGTGACCGAAGCCGGTACGCTGCTGCGCCGCTGGATCGAAGAGGAAGTGTTGAGCGGCTTGGTGGCCCGCGCTTGAACGGCAGGCCGCGAGCCTTTCTTCTTCATGCCGCGCCGCCAGCAAGCGCTGGCGACCCGGCAAGGCACCGCGCAGTTCAGCGCATCGAACCGAACCCGCCCAGCGCGCGCACCGCCCCAGCGCCGATGGCCGCCCCGAAACGCTTCACGAGCCGCTCGGCCACGTTCTGCTTGGGCGTGTAGTCGATCACCTCTTCGGCCTTGACCACCTCGCGTGCGATCAGGTCGAGGCTGCCGATGTGGTCGGCCAGGCCCAGCTTGACCGCCTGCTCGCCGTTCCAGAACAGGCCCGAGAAGGTTTCTGCCGTCTCCTTCAGCCGCTCGCCGCGGCCCCGCTTCACGACGGCGATGAACTGCTGGTGTACCTGGTTGATCAACGCCTGCACATGCTCGCGCTGCAGAAAAGGCAGCGGCGAGAACGGGTCGAGCAAGGCCTTGTTGCCGCCGGCGGTGATGAGGCGCCGTTCGACGCCGAGCTTGTCCATGGCCTCTGTGAAACCAAAGCTGTCGATCAGCACGCCGATCGAGCCGACCACCGACGCCTTGTTGACGTAGATCTCGTCGGCGCCAACGGCGACGTAATAGGCCGCCGACGCGCACAGTTCCTCGCACACCGCATAGACCTTCTTCTTGTGCAGGGCCTTCAGGCGCAGCAACTCGTCGTTGATCAGGCCGGCCTGCACCGGGCTGCCGCCAGGCGAGTTGATGCGCAGCACCACCGCCTGCGCCCCAGCGTCCTCGAAGGCGTTGCGCAGCGCGGCATTGAGACCCTCGGCGCTGGCCTCTGCTTCGCGGTCGATTTCGCCGCGGATCTCGATCAACGCGGTGTGCGGCCCGCTCGGCGCACTGGCCAGGCGCTGTTGCGCGAACAGGAACCAGACGAAGGCGCCGATCAGCAGCAGCCACATCAGCCGAAAGAAGATGCGCCAGCGGCGCTCGCTGCGCCGGTCCTTCAGATAGCGGCGGGCGAACTCCTCGACCACGCGGCTGTCGACGCCGGCGCTCATGGCCGGCACCGTGGCCGGCGCCGGCGGCAAAGGAGCAGAAGGCGGCCCCAGCGTGGGCTCGGCCGGGCGGGGATCGTCGATGGGGCTCATGGCAATCTCTCGAAGGCCGGCGCAACGCGTCGCCGGAACGGGTTCAGGGGCCGAACGCGGGCCGGATGTCGCGAGAAGGATACCAACACACTTCGCCGTCACGCTCCAGCACCGGCACCGGTGTGAGCCGACCGCGGCCACAGGGTCCGCCGACACAGCGGCCAGTGGCCGGCGCGTAGCTGGCGCCGTGGATCGAGCAAAGGATCACCTCATGATCGGCGTCGAGAAACTGGCCCGGCTGCCAGTCCATCTCCACCGGGACGTGGGCACATCGGTTCAGATAAGCGACCACACGCCCGTCGAAGCGCAGCGCGAAGGCGCGCGTCGGGCGGCCGTACTCGAGCACGTCGAACAGGACGGCGCGGCCGCGTTCGGCGAGATCGCCCGAAGCACACAGCGGCACCGGTTCGGCAGAGCCAGACACGTGCTCAAAGGGCGCCACGCCCACCTTCCGGCTCGCACGTGCCTGGCTTCGCAACGGCTGCCGAGCTCGGCGAAGCCTCAGGCATGGGCGACGAGCCAGTCGTGCAGTTCGCGAGTGGAGTGCGCGACGCAGCAGGTGGAGAAGGCCTCGAAGGCCTCGGGCTCGTGTGCGCCGAAACTCACCGCCAGGCTGGCCGTGCCGGCGTTGGCTGCAAGTTGCAGATCGTGAGTGGTGTCACCCACCATCAGCGTGCGCCCCGGCGCAACCGCCAACTCGTCCATGAGTTCGAGCAGCATGCGCGGGTGCGGCTTGCCGGCAGTCTCGTCGGCCGTGCGCGTGGCCTTGAACAGGCCGCGCAGTTGCACCGTGTGCAGCACCTCGTCGAGGCCCCGGCGCGACTTGCCAGTGGCCACGCCGAGCACATGCCCGCGCTCCTTGAGCGCATTGAGCATAGCCAGCGTGCCGTCGAACAGCGTGAGTTCGTGCTGACGCGCGAAGTAGTGATGCCGATAACGCAGCCCGAGTTCGGGGTAACGCTCGCGGGCCAGATTGGGCACGGCGTGCTCCAGCGCCTCGGCCAGGCCCATGCCGATCACGTAGGCGGCCTGCGTGTCGTTCGGCACCTCGGTGCCGAGATCGGCGGCCGCCGACTGGATGCACTTGACGATCAGCGCGGTGGAGTCGAACAGTGTGCCGTCCCAGTCGAAGACGATCAGGTCGAAGCGGCGTGGGCGAATCGGAGTCATGCGAGCGATTTCAACAGGGCCGCGCATTCTGCAGGCAACGCGGCTTCGAGCTCGACGGTCTCTCCGCTCGCGGGGTGCTCGAAGCGCAGCCGGCGAGCGTGCAGGAACATGCGGCCGAAGCGCGGCATCGCTGCGTGGCCAAGTGCCGCCATCAGGCCGCCTGCCGCATCGCCCCGAGCCAGCGCCTTGTTCAGCGCGAAATCGCCGTACTTGTCGTCGCCCACGATGGCGTGGCCGGCGTCGGCCAGGTGGACGCGGATCTGGTGGGTGCGGCCGGTCTTGATGGTCACGTCCAACAAGGTGCAGGCCGCGAACGCGCGCGCCACCTGCACGAGGGTGATCGAGCGCCGGCCTGCCGCCTCGCCTTCGGTCACGCTGCGCACGCGGCGCTCGCCGGCGGCGTCGAGGTACTTGTGCAGTGCCACGTCGATGACCTTGTGGCCGGCCGGCCATCGGCCGATGACCAGCGCCGCATAGGTCTTGCCGGTTTCCCGCGCCCGGAACTGGTCCTGCAGGCGGGTCAGCGCACTGCGCTTCTTGGCGATGAGCAGCAGCCCCGAAGTTTCCTTGTCGAGCCGGTGCACCAGTTCGAGAAAAGGCGCCTCGGGCCGGGCGCGGCGCAGTTGCTCGATCACGCCGAAGCTCACGCCGCTGCCTCCATGCACCGCCACGCCGGCGGGCTTGTCGATGGCGATCAGGTGATCGTCCTCGAAGACGATCGCAAACTCGCGCGGCGGTGCGGCGGCAGCCTTGTTTTCAAGGCGCTCAGCCACGCGCACCGGCGGCAGCCGAAGCTCGTCGCCGAGGGCAAGCCGGGTGTCGGCGCCCGCCCGGCCGCGATTGACCCTCACTTCGCCGCTGCGAATGATCCGGTAGACATGCGTTTTCGGCACGCCCTTGAGCGTCTTGATCAGGTAGTTGTCGAGGCGCTGTCCAACGCCGTCCTCACCGACCGTCACATGCTGCACGGCGGGCGCGGCGGGGGCTGGAGCGGCGGCGCCGACAGGCACCCGAGGCGGCCTGCTTGCGGTGCGTGTCGCCGGCTTGCCGCCCGCCGCAGCACGCGCTTTCACGCCTCGGTTCGCCGGCGCGCCTTTGCCTCCTATAATGCCTTGCACCACTTGTGCGCCGTAAGTGATTGATTTGTTTGAGTTTACCCGTCACCTACCGTGCTCAATGGGCCCTGCTGCCGAGTCGGCGGCAGGCATTCGGTGATGCAACGCTGCGGCGCGCGGTCGGGTCGGCTCCCAAGGTGAGCGGCAGACAGTGCAAGTCGGCGGCAGAGCCAGCGTAGAACGAGCACCACACAAGGTTTCCTTCGGCTGCAGAGCGAAGTGCGTCACGCGAGTGACGAATCCCAGCGCTGCAGCCCGCGCTCCCGTGACCTCCCGGATGACTTCGGCCCGCCCCTTTTCCGCCGTGCATGCACCGCTCGCAGCCTCGATGCTGCGCGCCGGCCCGCGCGCGCAGGGACCGCGCCACGCCGGAGCCTGTGCTCCGGTGCAAGACCCTCCGAGCCCACGCGAGCGCACGCGCCAACGCTTTGGTCGCTGACCCCTGCGGGGGAAGACGACCGAGTCCAGGGCGATTCCTTCCGCTCCTCCACGCTGTTTCGTGCATCGAATCGGTCGCGCCCGAGCCATCGGGGGCGACTTGAAACGTGCGCGGGCGGGCCGAGAGCCCCCCGCGAAGGAGTGCACATGAAACGCATGTTGATCAATGCCACGCAGCCGGAAGAGCGGCGCCTGGCCATCGTCGAGGGCCAGAAGCTGCTCGACTTCGAAACCGAGATCGAAGGGCGCGAGCAGCGCAAGGGCAACATCTACAAGGCGGTCGTCACCCGCGTCGAGCCTTCTCTGGAAGCCTGTTTCGTCGATTACGGAGAAGAGCGCCACGGCTTCCTGCCCTTCAAGGAAATCGCCAAGGAGTTCTTCAAGCAGGGCGTCGGCGTTCGCGACGCCAAGATCCAGGACGTGATCTCCAACGGCACCGAGTTGCTGGTGCAGGTGGAGAAGGAAGAGCGCGGCAACAAGGGCGCCGCCCTCACCACCTTTGTCAGCCTCGCCGGCCGCTACCTGGTGCTGATGCCCAACAACCCGCGCGGCGGCGGCGTGAGCCGGCGCATCGAGGGCGAGGACCGCGAGGAACTCAAGGAAAACCTCGACCAGCTCGAATATCCCAAGGGCATGAGCCTGATCGCCCGCACCGCCGGCATCGGCCGCA
>NZ_JACDCW010000194.1 GCF_013817345.1 Methylibium sp. | reverse complement strand
CCCGACGTGATGCCCAAGCTGCGCATCAACGACCTGTACGCGCAGGCCATCAAGCAGCAGCGCGGCCAGCGCACCGAGTCGGGCGCGGGCCTGAGCGCGCGGCTGCAGGAGGCGCGCTGGTTCATGAAGAACATCCTGCAGCGCTTCGACACGATCCAGCGCGTCTCGCAGGCCATCGTCGAGCGGCAGAAGGGCTTTCTGAGCCACGGCGCGATCGCCATGAAACCCCTGGTGCTGCGCGAGATCGCCGACGAGCTCGGCCTGCACGAATCGACCATCTCTCGCGTGACCACCGCCAAATACATGAACACGCCTTTCGGCACCTACGAGCTGAAGTACTTCTTCGGCAGCTCGCTCAACACCGAAGCCGGCGGCAACGCGTCGAGCACGGCGGTGCGCGCGCTGATCAAGCAACTGGTCAGCGCCGAGGACGAGAAAAAACCTCTCTCCGACAGCCAGCTCAGCCTCATGCTCGAAGAGCAAGGCATCCAGGTCGCGCGCCGCACGGTCGCCAAGTACCGCGAGGCGCTCAAGATCGCGCCGGCCAACCTGCGGCGGGCGATGTGAGCGGCGCCGGCACTCAGCTTTTCCTGCCCTGCGCGGCGGGAGTGGAGGCGCTGCTCGCGGCCGAGGTGCAGCGGCTGCTGCCCGAGGCCGCGCCGCAGACCCAGCGCGGCGGCGTCGCGCTGCCGGGCGGCGTGAGCGAGGCGATGGCGCTCAACCTCGGCAGCCGCCTGGCGCAGCGCGTGCTGTGGCGCGTCGCCGAAGGCGGCTACCGCAGCGAAGACGACCTCTATGACCTGGCGCGCACGGTGCCCTGGGGCGACTGGCTGACGCCGACGCAAACGCTCAAGGTCGACGTGACCGCTCAGCGCGCGCCGCTCAAGAGCCTCAACTTCGCCGGCCTGCGCATCAAGGACGGCGTGTGCGATGCGATGCGCGACGCGCTCGGCGAGCGGCCCAGCGTCGACATCCGCCATCCCGATCTGCCGTTGCTGCTGCACCTCACGGCCGACCAGGCCACGCTCTACGTCGACACCTCGGGCGAGTCGCTCTTCAAGCGCGGCTGGCGCGAAGACCAGGGCGAGGCGCCGCTCAAGGAGACGCTGGCGGCCGCCATGCTGGCCGCCGCCGGCTGGCAGGGCCGCGAGGAAGACGGCCCGCTGCTCGACCCGGTGTGCGGCTCCGGCACCATCGCCATCGAAGCCGCTCAGATCGCCTGCGGCATCGCACCCGGCGCGCTGCGCCGCTTCACCTTCGGGCGCCTGGGGCCTTTCCGCGACGCCGCCACACAGCGCACCTGGCGCGATCTGCGCGACGCGGCGCAGGCGGCGCAGCACGCGAGTGCTGTGCCGATCTTCGCGGGCGACGTGTCCTTTCGCATGACCGACTTCGCCGCGCGCAATGCCGAGCGCGCCGGCGTGCGCGGGGCTATCGAACTCAAGACCGTCGATGCGCTGCAGCGCACCGCGCCGGCCGCCACCGGCACCATGTTGCTCAACCCGCCGTATGGCGAACGCATCGAGCCCAAGGGCTCACGCGGCGAGCCCGTGCAAGGCCATCGCTCGCGCGGGGAGCCTGCGCAGCGGGGCCGGCCGGGTGGCGGCGCCGGACAAGACAGCCGCGCGCGCGGCAACGACGGCAATGGAGAGGCAGGTGCTCGCGCTCCGCTGGCCCGTGAAGGCTTCGAGGGCGGCGCGACCGCCAACGAATTCTTCTCCCGTCTGGCCGCTCACTGGAAAGGTGATTACGCGGGCTGGACCGCCTGGGTGCTGAGCCCCGACATGAAACTGCCGCAGGCCATGCGCCTGAAGGAAAGCCAGCGCGTGCCGCTGTGGAACGGCCCGATCGAATGCCGCCTGTTCCGGTTCGACATGGTGGCGGGGTCGATGCGCGGGGCAGGCGACGGGTCTGAGAGAGCGTCGAAGGACTGAGTTCATTGGCTTCTTGACCGTTCCGTATCAGCTCATTGCGGCCATTGGCCTGCATTGCTGTGCGACGGCTTTGCTTACGCACCACATCCGCGAAGCAGCAGCAACGCGCGTCGAAGGAGACGGCTACCGCGGCCGGCGCCCCCGCAGGCTCAGCGCAACACCGGTGCGTCGGGTAGTTCGTTCGGGTTCGCCGCAGAGGCCGGCTGTGAGAAATGCCGGCACAGCAGCGCATCGGCGTGGTCGATGGCGGCGTTCAGGCCCTCCTCGAAGCGCCCCTCACGGAAGGCGGCGCTCATCTCGGCGACGATGGCCTGCCACTGCGCCGTGCCTGCCTGTCGGTCGAGACCGCGGTCGACCACGATCTCGATCGCATGCTCGGCGAGCAGCAGGTAGATCAGCACGCCGTTGTTGTTCTCGGTGTCCCACACGCGCAGCTTGCCGAACAAGGTGACTGCGCGTTCGCGCGGCGTGGCGTCGCGCCACAGGTAGGACAGCGGCAGGCCGGCTTCCACGCACACGCGGATCTCGCCGCTGTGGTGGGCCTCGCTGGCACGCACGCGCGCTTCGATGCGGGCCAGCGCCTCGCTGCCGAGTGCGCGACGCGCGTCGTCCTCGTCGAGCCAGCGGTGGCGGAGTAGTCGGGTCAGTTTCATCACCAGCCTCCCGATGCGCCGCCGCCGCCGAAATTGCCGCCGCCGCCGGATGAGAAGCCGCCCCCGCCACCGCCCCAACCGCCCCCGCCGCCGCCCCAGATGACGGGTGGCACGAAGCCGCCCCGGCCCCCGCGCCGAGCTGCGCCGACGCCGAGCACGCCGACCAGCAGCAGCGAGACGATCGCCGCCACGCCACCCACCAGCAAACTGGCGCTGGCCAGCCACGCCAGGCCGCCTGCGCCGGCGCCGGTGGCCAGCGAGCCGAGCTTGCGGCCCAGCAGGCCGGTCAGCATCGCACCGACGACCGGCACGGCCAGCAGGAAAAACAGCGCCATGTCCTGCCACTGCGCGCCCGGCTGCGCTTGGGCGCCGCGCGGCCCGGGCG
>NZ_JACDCW010000193.1 GCF_013817345.1 Methylibium sp. | reverse complement strand
ACCAGCCAGACGAACCACGTCGCAGTCAGCATCGCCAGCGACAAGGAGCTCACCAAGAAACTGCTCGCCGAGGCCGGCCTGCGGGTGCCACGCGGCCAGACGGTCAGCAGCATCGAAGCAGCTCACCAGGCGATGCGCCGCATCGGCACGCCCGTCGTGGTCAAGCCCCTCATAGGCAACCACGGCAAGGGCGTCAGCACCTCGGTGACGAACGACGCGCTGCTCGTGGCCGGCTTCGAGCGGGCCCAGAAGTTCGGCCGCCAGATCTTGATCGAGGAGAAAATCCAGGGCGACGACTACCGCGTGCTGGTCATCGGCAAGAACCTGGTCGCGGCGTCGCATCGGGTGCCACCCGAGGTGACCGGCGACGGCACCAGCAGCGTGCGCGCGCTGGTCGAGGCAGTGAACCGCGACCCGAACCGCGGCGACGGCCACGAGAACATCCTGACCAAGATCCGCCTCGACCCGGCCGCCGCCGAAGAGCTGCAGCGCCATGGCCTCGACTTCGACGCGGTCCCGGCGGCAGGGCGCACCGTGCGCTTGCGCGGCAACGCCAACCTCTCGACTGGCGGCACCGCCGAGGATGTGACCGGCCGCGTCCACCCCGACACCGCCTGCGCCTGCGTGCGGGCGGCCCGCAAGATCGGCCTCGACGTCGCAGGCATCGACATCGTCTGTACGGACATCGCGGTGCCCCTCGAAGCCCAGCGCGGCGCCATCATCGAGGTCAACGCGGCGCCCGGCATCCGCATGCACGAGCACCCGAGTCACGGCGAGCGCCACTTCGTCGGCCGCGCCATCGTCGACTCGCTGTTTCCGAACGACGGCGACGGCCGCATCCCGGTCGTGGCGGTCACCGGCACCAACGGCAAGACGACGACCACGCTTGCCATCGCCCACGTCATGCAGCGCCTCGGCCGGGTCACCGGCGTGACCACCACCGAGGGCATCTTCATCGACGGCAATCCGGTTGTCCGGGGCGACTGCACCGGCTACTGGTCAGCACGCACTGTGCTCACCTCGCCGGAGACCGAGTTCGCCGTGCTCGAGACGGCGCGCGGGGGCATCCTCAAGCGCGGCTTGGCCTTCGACCGTTGCGACGTCGGCGTCGTCCTCAACATCGCCAGCGACCACCTCGGCCAGGACGGCGTCCACACCGTCGAGGACCTGGCCCGCGTTAAGGGCCTCATTGTTGAAGCGGCTCGCACCGCCGTCGTCCTCAATGCAGACGACGCCCATTGCGTCGCAATGACGCGCCGGGCCCGGCGCGGCGTCGAGGTTGTGTACTTCACGTTGGATGCCAGCCAGCCGGTGTTCGCCCGCCACCTTGCGCGGGGCAGCCGCGGCATTCACCTGCAGGGCGGCATGCTGATGTGGGCCGAACGCGGCCACGACGTCCCGCTCGTCGCTGCCGCACGGCTGCCGTTCACGTTGCGCGGCAAAGCCCGCCACAACATCGCCAACGCTATGGCGGTGTTCGGCGCGCTGATGGCGCTGAAGGTGCCGCGCGAGCGCATCCTCGCCGGCCTGCTCAGCTTCAGCTCGAACGAGAGCCAGAACCCGCTGCGTCTGAACGTCTACCGCACCGCCGGCGTGACGCTTGTTGTCGACTACGCCCACAACGCCGCGGCGTATGCGGCGGTGATCGAGACCGGCCGCGGCCTGACCCGCGGCCGGCTGATCGGCGTCGTCGCCGCGCCCGGCGATCGCCAGGCCAGCGACCTCGCCGCCATCGGTCGCATCTGCGGTGCCGGCTTCGACCGCCTCGTCGTCTACGAGCAGGACCAGAAGCGCGGCGAGGTGGCCGGCACGACGGCGGCGGCGATCGCCGAAGGCGCCCGCGAAGCCAGGCGCATCTCGGCCGGGCCCGATGCAATAGTGGCCGAAGACCGTGCCGAAGCCGTCGCGATCGTGCTCGACGTCCGCGCCGCGACCCGAGCAGCACTCGCGATCGCGGCGCCGGGCGACATGGTCATCGTCGGCTGCGCCAGCCACCTGTCCGACCTGCGCCAGGCGCTCGGCGAGCAGGCGGAACTGTCGTCGATCGACGTCACCGCGATGGATACGCCGGTTGACGAGCCGGAGGCCGGCCCAGCGCCCAGCCGGTCCGAAATCGCGACGGCCGCCTGACGGCTCAGGCGGCGATCTCGGCCGCCAGCCGATCCGCCGCCGCGGGGTCGACGCGTCGGATGCCGTCAACCGCGTCGTCGAGCGTTCCGGCGCAGGTGAAGATGACGATGTCGTCGCGCCCGGCAAGGCCGAGGCCATGCGCGAAGGCATCGCGGATTGGCGGTATGCCGTGGAGCGGCTTGGCGCCGGCCGTGCTGCGGGCGCCGGCGAGGATGGCAGCCGCGGTTTCGCCGTTGCTCCGGCCGCGCGGATCCTGCTCGTAGACGACGAGCTCGTCGAATCCTTTACCGCACAGCGCGCCGACCTCGAACAGGTCGCCGGCGCGGCGGTCGCCCGGCGCGGTGACGACGCCGATCAGGCGCCCGCCACGCCCGCGGAGCATCGAGCGCGCCATCTCGCACAGCGCCCGGTATGCGGCCATGTTGTGGCCGTAGTCGACGACCACCGTCTTGCCGGCGATCGAATAGCAGTTGGAACGCAGCGGGTTGCTGCGTGCGTCGGAGACGAAGTCCGCCAAGGCTGAGCCGATCGCCGCCGGCTCGAGGTCAAGCGCCATCAGGGCGGCGGCGGCGGCCAGGGCGTTGGCGATGTTGTAGCGGGCATGGCCCTGCATCGCGATCGGCATGCGGGCGGCTTCGAGCAGGCGGTGCTCGTGGCCGCCGTTGGCCAGCATCAGCCAGCCGTCGTCGCCGAGCCAGGCAGCCGCGCCACCGCGCTCGCGGTGCTCGGTGACCCAGGCGTTGCTTGCATCCATCGCGAACCACGTTGGCACGCAGCCGGGCTGCAGCGTGTTTGCCATCGCAACGCAGGACGGATCCTCGGCATTCAGCACGGCGGCGCGCG
>NZ_JACDCW010000192.1 GCF_013817345.1 Methylibium sp. | reverse complement strand
CGTATCGATCACTTCGTGGCCTCGCACAACCAGAACGCCCAACCGTTTCGCTGGACCGCCACCGCCGATTCCATCTTGGAAAAGCTGCATCGACTTTGCTCACGTATTACCGGGACGGGACACTAGCGCCGTGGTGTTGTTGAGTCCGCCTCACCAGTCTGCAAGGGAAAGCGTAGCGCAATCGCGTCATCGCCGTGCCGCATGAACGCAGACGACGCCGTCACTTTGCAGTGCCATGTCTGCTGCGTGGTGAGCTCTGGCGCCGAAAGGCGCAGCGGGTTGAAGACCGCGCCGCAGTGCCCTGCAACGTCGCGCGCCGACCAGTAGCGCAGCCACTCGACGCCGTGCTGCCGCGCTGTGTTGGCAAGCTGATGGCAGACTGAGTAATCGTCGCCCGTCCAATTCGCACGTCGAGCGTCCCAGGGGGGCTCGCTCAGGTCGAGCGACTCACCCTGAACGGTTGCCGCAAAAAGCGTAAAGCTGACGATCAACTCGTTCTCTTGCAGTCCGTCGCTGTCCATCAGGAAGCGCCAGCGCCAGTAGCCGAGCTCCGCACAAGCGGTGACCACGGTTTCGGCGCCGTACCAGACCCCCATCGCGCCGCTCGGCCTAAAGCGCGAGGCGTGCGGCGAGGGGTACCGGAAAGGTGTAGCAATGAGGTAGTGGGCGCTCTCAGGCGCCGGCGGCTTGCTGGCCTCCAAGATTTCCTCGAGCTCGGTCTGCTCAGCCAGGCTGTCGACGAGCTTCATGGTGGCGACCACATGCTGCGCCTCGACGCCTCGCCACAATCGCGCAGTCCGATGACTGACCCTGCGCCACCACGCCTCGTCCCAAAGTGAAACATGCGGCTTGCCGCTGACCACGCCCGTCCCGTCAAGACGTGGCTCGCATCGCGTCCACGTACTGAAGCGTCAGAACAAGACCTTGCGGTGATTCGATCAGCTCGCGCGGCACGCCATTGAGCGCCCGATTGTGCGTACTCATCCACTTCGAAACTTTGATCGGGTCGTTGCCGACGATCGCGTCGAGCGACCGGAACAAGCGCACCAGCAGCGCCGCCAGTTGGCCTTCTTTGCTCTGCGGTGAGACGTCCCATTCACCCCGGCCGAGCCGGCTGACGGTGGCTTCGCTGAGGCCCACCACTCTGGCCAGCGCGGCCCCGGAAAGCCCGAGATTGCGCGCGGCGCGCCAAGTCGCCTTCGAAAGGACGCTTTGGACGACAGTTTGAGAGGCAGGTTGCATCATGGGGTCATTCTTCAGAAAGATTAGCCTGAACTTCTTTCTTTAGCAAGCCGAACAGACTTGCCTCCCCGTGGGGGCGGGCCGCGACTTGACGCTTGCGCCGGCGTCCCGATCACCTCGACAAGGCTTGCATTCGCCACGTGCGACGGAAAGCTGGTGCCCGCTCGCCCATGAAATGAACTAACGGCGTTGATGAGCGATCCTGAAATGCTAGTCGCTGAAATCCTGCAAAATCAACGGGTAGGCTGTTAGTTCATTATGAATCTTGAGCTCTTTTCCGATCCCAACGACGTAAGCCCTGCGAGCTACCGGGCTGCGCTGGCCGAGTGGATCGCTCAGCTGGAAAGCACTGGGCTGCTGCAGCGCGAATCGTCGATGCAGGTTTACGGCCACATGTGGTCCGCATTGACCGCTTGGGCCGTAGGCAACGGCGTCAAACTCACATCGCTCTCCACCTCGGACCTGGAAGCCTTTTTGGCGTCCCGTGGCGGCGCGGACGAGCTTTCCAGCCGATACGCATGGCGACTACTGCGCCTGGTCGATCGCGTGATGTCCCACCACGCCCAGGTACACGGAAACGTCCCGAACCGCGCGGCCTCCGAACTGCTCGCGGCGCGGCCCGACATCAAGTACGCGAACGCGGCAGACGCTGACCCGCTCCCTGAGTTCCTGCCTGCCACCGAAGGCAGGCGCTTGGTCGCCTACCTGTCGGCCGTCCGGCCAGGAAGAGCAGCAGCAGGGCAGGGCTGGCAGGAGGTCAGGAACCGCGCCTCGGTCGGCCTCATGCTTGGCGCTGGACTGACCCCCGGTGAAGTACGCGCGCTCGCGCTGCCCGACGTGGTGACCGAAGCTGGCCGTCTCAAAGGCGTTCCTTGGAAGCTTCGCATCGCGGGGGCCGCACCGGCTCGTGAAACACCCGTGGCTTCATGGGCTGGCCAGCTGCTTCGCGTATGGCTCGATGTCAGACAAGAGCAGCACATTCCGGGTGTTCAGGTTTTCCCATCAACGAGACTGACGGGCAAGCCCTGGGGCAAGGTAGCCCAGTACAACGCTACGAAAGACGTGCTTCAGACGGCCGGCCTCGACAACGTGGAGGGCGGCTCGTTCCGGTTGCGGCACACCTTCGCACTGCGGCAATTGAAACGGGGCAAAACCCCGGAGGAAGTGGCCAGGTGGCTCGGCGTCGTCGATCCCGGTGTCATGGCGCGCTACCGGCGCGTTATTTCCGCACCGATTGACCTCGCTTGACGAGTCAGCGAGGATGACGCCATGACCGACCTGATGGTGCTGGTAACCGTGCGGCGACTGCTGCTCGAGCTTGGATATCAGCTGCGACCGGAAGCGCCTGGCGCAGTCGTGGGACCTCTGTCGCTCTGGATTCATGAGCCGAGGCCGGACCTCGAGGGCCTCTCGCCGCTGCAGGCAATGCAGGGCAACGGAGGAGAGCAGCAAGTGCGTGAATGTCTCCGCAGGATGGTGACGCATAGCACCTCCGAGGCCTCGTTCGAACACATGGCGGCCGGACTGCCCGGACATCTGACACCCGCGTTTTCGCCGAAACACGAGTAGGCGAGTCGACCGGGCCTCGGTGTCCTTCGTCAGCCATCCCCGGCAGGCGCGTCGAGCGCCATGAGGCCGAGCGCTTTGCTTCGGTGCGCATGCACGCGCGAGTCAGCTGCTCGGACCATCCCTAAGGTGCGCAGCCCTTTCTCGGTTCGAGGGGGATGCAAATTTACAGG
>NZ_JACDCW010000109.1 GCF_013817345.1 Methylibium sp. | reverse complement strand
CTGCCTACCGCTACCCCGGCGCGTACGGGACGCGCAGCCCGAGCTTTTCGCGCGCCGCGCTGGTCGATGCGGGCGCCGGCCGCAGCGCGCTGCTCATCTCCGGCACGGCCAGCATCGTCGGCCACGCGAGCCGGCATCTCGGCGATGTCGAGGCGCAGGTGCGAGAGACGCTGGTCAACCTGCAAGCGGTGCTCGAAGCAGCGAACGCCCGCGGCAGCGCCCGCTTCACCCTGCCGGCGCTCGACTGCACCGTCTATGTTCGACGCGCCGACGACGCGCCGCGCGTGCGCGCCGTGATCGAGGCCGTGCTCGGCACCGACTCGCGGGCTGCGCGCTCGGCCGTTTGTCTGGAGGCCGACATCTGCCGCGCCGACCTGCTGGTGGAGATCGAGGCGCACGCGTTCGCCGTCGGCGTGCCGCACGCAACCGACGCGCCGGGAGCCGATACATCGCGCGCCGTCGGACGGACCGAACGTGCCGCGCAGGCCACGGCAACGCCGCAGGTGACGCAGGTGACGCAGGTGACGCAGCCGCAAGTTCTGCAGGCCGCTCGCGTTCTGCCGGCTCCGTACGCCGCAGCGGCCTTGCCAAGCTCGGAGCTCGATCAGGCCGTCGGCTCGCGCGAGGTGCCGGCATGACCCCCCGGTGCATCGCCCCGTTGTTGGCACTGACGGCTGCGCTCGCACTGCCGGCCGCCGCGGCCGAGCGCCCGCTGTGGGAAGTCGGCATCGGCGCAGCCGGCCTGCGGCTGCCGCACTACCGCGGCTCGGACCAGAGCCATTCATGGCTGGTGCCGCTGCCCTACGTCGTCTACCGTGGCCGGATCTTCAAGGCCGACCGCGACGGCGCACGCGCGGTGCTGTACGAATCGGACCGCTTCGATTTCGACTTGAGCCTGGGCGCCGGCGTGCCCACGCGCAGCGACGACAACGACGCGCGCCGCGGCATGGACGACCTGGCACCGACCTTCGAGCTCGGCCCCAACCTCAACTGGACGCTGGCCCGCGGCGCCGGCTGGAAACTCGACCTGCGCGTGCCGGTCCGCGCGGCCGTCACGCTGGAATCGAATGCGCGCGTGATCGGCTGGGTGTCCACGCCCAACCTCAATCTCGATTTGACGCGCGTGCACGGCTGGAACCTCGGCCTGCACGCCGGCCCGGTGTTCGGCAGCCGCGACTACCACGGCTACTTCTACGACGTGGCGCCAAACGAGGCGACCGCCGACCGGCCGGCCTACCGCGCCAGCGGCGGCTTCGCCGGCGCGCAAGCCACCGCGGCGATGTCGCGGCGCATCGGGCGTAGCTGGGCGGCCCTGTTCGTGCGCTACGACAGTCTCGATGGCGCGCGCTTCGCGCCAAGCCCGCTGGTGCGCCGCGAGAACCATTTCTCGTTCGGCATCGCCTACGCGTGGGTGCTGGGCACGTCGTCGCGCACGGTCACCGTGGAAGGCGAGTAACGGGGAATGCGCGGCGTGCTCATGTTGCCGCTCGCGCTCTTGCTGCTCGCACAACTGCTGCTGCTGGGCGTGATGTCGCTAGCGTGGAACCTGATTGCCCTGCTGCTTCATCCGCTGCTGCCGCGTGAGCGCGGGCTGGCGGTCGGCCGCGCCGGCATCGCCTACGGCTACCGTCTCTACTGGTCGCTGGTCGCACCGTTCGGCATGCTGCGCCTGGACGCGAGCGCGCTCGATGCGCTGCGCGATGAGCCGCGGCTCATCATCGTGGCCAACCACCCCAGCCTGCTCGATGCGCTGCTGCTGGTGGCGCGGCTGCCGAAGAGCGCCTGCATCATGAAGGCAAGCCTCATGCACAACCCCTTCCTCGGCGCCGGCGCGCGGCTGGCACGCTACATCCGCAACGACTCGACGCGCAGCATGGTTCGCCTCGCGGTCGAGGACCTGAAACGCGGCGGACAACTCGTCGTCTTTCCCGAAGGCACGCGCACCACCCAGGCACCGATCAATCCGTTTCGCCCCGCCGTGACGCTCATCGCCAAGCTGGCCGCAGCACCGATCCAGACGGTCTTCATCGACACCGACTCGCCCTACCTCGGCAAGGGCTGGCCGCTGTGGAAGCTTCCACCGCTGCCGATCGCCTTCAGCGTGCGCCTGGGCGAGCGCTTTGCGCCGGCCGATGACGCGAACGCGCTGCTCGAGGAGATCGAACGCTCCGTCGCTGCCGGCATGAAGCCGCGCGCCGCCACCGGGCACTGAACGCGATGGCCGAAGCACGCGCTTCGACGACGCACCTGGTGCTCATCCCCAGCTACAACACGGGCGAGACGGTGTTCGCGACGGTGAGTGCCGCTCGTGCGCAGTGGGAGCCGGTGTGGGTGGTGGTCGATGGCAGCACCGACGGCACGGCCGAGCGGCTGCAAGCGCTGGCCGAAGCCGACTCCGGCCTGCGCGTGGAGGTGCTGCCGCACAACCAGGGCAAGGGTGCCGCGGTTCTGCACGGGTTGCGCGCCGCACTGGCAGCGGGCTTCACTCACGCGCTGGCGATGGATGCCGACGGGCAGCATCCCGCCGGGCTGATCCCTGCCTTTATGGCCGCTTCGCGCCAACGGCCCGAGGCAATGGTGCTCGGCCGCCCGGTCTTCGATGCCAGTGCGCCGCTGCTTCGGGTGCGCGGCCGGCGCGTGTCGAACGCATGGACGCAACTGGAAACGCTCGGTGCCGGCATCGGCGATTCGCTCTACGGCTTTCGCGTGTACCCGATCGCCGAGCTCGTGGCGGTGATGTCGAGCCAGCCCTGGATGCGCCGCTTCGACTTCGACACCGAAGCCGTCGTGCGCCTGGCCTGGCGCGGCGTCAAGCCGATCAACCTCGATGCGCCGGTGAAGTACCTGCGGCCGGAGGAAGGCGGCGTCTCGCACTTCCGCTACGGTCGCGACAACCTGCTGCTGACGTGGATGCACACGCGGCTGATGCTCGAGTTCGTGCTGCGCCTGCCGGTGCTGGCGTGGCGGCGAGCCACGAGACGCCCGCCGTTCCAGGCGTGAGCCTGCGGCTCAGCGTCGCTTGATCTCGGCCAGCGCCTCGTCCGCCAACGCGTAGATCTGCTTGGGCGTCACCGGCGCAAACACGCCCTGCATCGCGCTCGACGAAGTGTTGTAAGACCGCTCGCCGTACAGCTTGCCGCTCTGGAGATCGCGGAACTCGACCTTGGCATCGATGAACGCATTGCCGGTCATGATGCCGAGCATCACCCGTGCAGCGACGCCGACATGCCTGTAATCATCGATGCGCACCACCATCAAGGTGCCGGCCTGGCCGGTCGGTTGCGGCGCGCCGTCCTGCGCGGCGAACTCGTAGCCTTGGGCGAGGCTCTGCTGCTTCGTGATGTCGATCCATTCCTGTTTGAAGTCGTTTCAGCCGCTGTCCTGCCGCAGTTTCAAGAACTACTGCGCGCAGAGTTCGTTTCGTTTGCGGGCGTGCACGATGCGATCAAGCCGGGCCGAGGCGATGAGCCGGCTGGCAGGGAAGTCCGCGACAAGCGTGACGCTTGTGCCCCTACCGCCGAGCCGTCGTGCCGCTCGCGCGGACACAGCGCGCCTGAGCCGGCGGTGCGCAGTGCGTCCGCTTCAAGGCACGAAGGTGTCGCCCAGCACGATCCCTTCGCGGCGCGGGTCGGCACCGCCCGTGAGCACGGGCTCGCCGTCGTCTTCGCTCACGATGATGGTGCCCACACCGCTCGATTGCTGATTGATCGAAACGGTATGGCCGAACGCGCGCAGGCCCGTGACCAGCGGGTCGTTGGCGCCCATGTTCGTGGCATCGACGTTCGGATGCTCGCCACCGACGATCGTGGTCGGGCTGTTCTGCGCGCCGAAGTTCACCAGCGAAGTCGCCTGCTGCGCATCGAGCCCCCAGTCGAGCACGCCGACCAGTGTCTTGACCACGTACTGGATGATGGTGCTGCCGCCGGGCGAGCCGGTACCCATGAGGAAGTCGCCGCGGCTGCCGTCATTCGCCTGTCGGAACACCAGCGTCGGCGCCATCGAGCTGCGCGGCCGCTTGCCGGGCGCCACGCGGTTGGCGATCGGGCCGTCGGCATCGGAAGGCAACGCCGAGAAATCGGTCAGCTCGTTGTTGAGGATGAAGCCGCGCGCCATGCGCCAGGCGCCGAAGCCGCGTTCCACCGTGGTGGTCATCACCACCACGTTGCCGTTGCGGTCGACGATGGTCACATGGCTGGTGCCGCTCTCGCGCGTGGTGTCGGTGCCCAAAGGCACGGCGCTCAGGCTGCCGGGCTGGGCTGTGCGCATGCTCACCGTGTTGCTGACGAGTGCGGCCCGGCTCTGCAGATAAGGCTTGTTGAGCAAGGTCTGCAGGCCGCTTCCGGGCAAGGGCACGTAGTCGGTGTCGGCGATGTACTTGTTGCGGTCGGCATAAGCCAGGCGTCCGGCCTCGCTGACCAAGTGCACAGCGAACACCGCAGGCGTGCCGCCCTCGCCGTCGATAGGTGTCGGCGGGTACAGGCTCAGGTCGAAGTTCTCCAGGATGCCGAGCATCGACGCCACCGTGATGCCGCCCGAAGACGGCGGCGGCATGCCGCACACCCAATACGCACGGTAGGTGGTGCACACCGCGTCGCGGCGCTTGGCCTCGTAGGCGGCGAGATCGGCCAGCGTGGTCGCACCCGGCGTGACCGGCGAGCCGTCCGCGGCGCTTCGGGTCCGGCCGATCTCCTCAGTGATGTCCTGCGCGATTTCGCCGGTGTAGAAGGCATCGGCACCTCCGGTGGCGATCGCTTCCAGAGTCTGGGCATAGGCGGGCACCGTGAGTTCGGCGCCGAGCGCCTTGGGGCGCCCGTCGGCATCGAGGTAGAGCGCGGCGGTGTCTTCATCGATCAGAAACCGCTGTTGCGCGCCTGCGATGGCACCGGCGAGCCGGCCGCTGATCGGGAAACCCTCGGTTGCCAGCCGGATCCCGGCGTCGAACAGCGGCCCCCAATCCTTGTCGCCGTGATCCTGGTGCGCCAGCTCGAGCATGCGCACGGTGCCGGGAGTGCCGATGGAGCGGCCGCTGGCTTGCGTGCTCGGCAAGGGTTCGGTCCGGTCGGTGGGACCGACATAGCGCAGGTAGTCGGCCGTGGCGCCGGCCGGTGCGGTTTCCCGGCCGTCATAGGCCTGCACTTCTCCCGAGGCGGCGTCGTAGTGGATCAGGAAGGCGCCGCCGCCCAGGCCGCTCGATTGCGGCTCCACGAGCCCGAGCACCGCCTGCACGGCCACCGCCGCATCGACCGCGCTGCCTCCGTCGGCCAACACTTCGCAACCCGCCTGGCTGGCGAGCGGATTGGCGGTGACCACCATGTAGTTGCGGGCGTAGACGAGTTCCTTGCCGACCTCGTAGCCCGAGACCAACTCGGGCGCGGCAGGCTCGCTCGGCAGGCCAGAGCCGACGATCACCGTCGAGCCGTCGTCGGTGATCGCCTGGGTTGTGGCTGCTGCGTCGTCGTCCCCGCCGATGCCGCTACACGCGGTGACGACCAGCAGTGCACCGAACAAGGCAGCGGCGGCGGCGAGGCGAGTGTGGGCGAGCGGCTGCATGGGCCTTTTGCATCGGGACGCGGCAACGGATCATGAACGCCGTGAAGTCGAAGTCTGTGCGTCAGCAATCGCTGGGCGATGCGCCACCCCCCGCGTTCAACCGATGGACGGCCTTGCCACGCTCACCAGATCGCGACACCATCGCCTCGATCACTCTTCAGTGAAGGTCGAACGTCCATGAAAACCATGCTTCGATTCACAGGCCTTGCGGGGCTGCTGTTCGCAAGCTGCACCGCAGCGGCCGCGACGGCGCCGCTCGGCGGCGATACCGCAGCCGTGGCCTGCGAGGCCGCCGCGGCCGACACCCTGCGCGACATGCGCGGCAAGGCGGCACACGAGGTGCAATTCGTGGCCGCGAAACGAGTGGTGCCGCCCACGGCCGGCGACAACGTCACCCTCGCCGGGCAGGGCCAGTACCGAGCCCGTGCCGGCGCGGCGCAGGCTTTCAACTACACCTGCTCCTACGACGTGCAGACCGGCAAGGCGAGCGGCGTCGTCTTGCGCGAGAACGAAGCCCCTGCGGCCGCTGCGGAGAAGCCCTGGGAGCCCGACCTGACGCATGTTTCACCCGAAGCCTGCGAAGCCGCCGCCGCTGCCGCGCTGAAGGACCAGTACCCGCCCGCGGGAGCCATCCGCTTTCAGTCGGACTCGAGAAGTCTTCGTCGCGCATCGAACGCCCGCACGAGCCTGGAAGGGCAAGGCAGCCTGGAGCGAGTCGTCGGCATGAACCCGGCACCCTTCACGTACCGCTGCGTGTTCGAGGCTTCCAGCGGCAAGGTGGTCAGCGTACAGACGCGCGATTGAGACGCCGCGCTGTGCGGTGACGATCTGCAGTTGCTCGCGCACATCGGGCTTGGCGAACCACGCTTGCCACGCGAGCCAACCGCCACCGACGAGCGCCACCAGCAGCAGGACGCCCGGCACGCTCTTCGCGACCAGGCGGCGCGGCCGCACGGCGGGAAGATTCGAAGGAGCGGCTTCGGTCATCGAAGGGGCTGCACGGAGAGTGGCGACGGCATGCAGGCATGCCTATGCGAGGCTGCGTTGCGCGATGTTGCCGTCGGGTGTGGCTCAGGTATCCGTGGTCCCCCGGGCGTGCTGGCCGGCATTCGCGGCCGGCGCGCACGCCGCGCCGCGTCAGCGTGGCGGTCTCAGAGCGGCCGCAGAACCCGGCACGGGTTGCCCGCCGCGACCACGCCGGCCGGCAGGTCCCGCGTCACGACGCTGCCGGCGCCCACGACCGTGTTCTCGCCGATGCGCACGCCCGGACAGACGATGACTCCGCCGCCCAGCCACACGCCGTCTTCGATGCTCACCGGCAGCGCGAACTCGGCACCCGATCGCCGCAATGCGGCCTCGAGCGGATGCCCCGCGGTATAGATGTGAACGCCGGGTCCGAACTGCACGTCGTCTCCGATCGTGATGAGGTTGCAATCGAGCAGCACGCAGTCGAAGTTGATGAAGCTTCGCGCGCCGATGGCGATGTTCGAGCCGTAGTCGCAGCGCAGCAACGGCCGGATCACCGTGCCTTCGCCGAAGCGCGCGAACAGCGAGGTGAGCAGATCGCGGCGTTCCGGTTCGCCCTCGGCCGGCGTGGCGTTGAACTTCGCGAGGATTTCCTGCGCGCGAAGCTGCGCGGCCTGTAGCTCGGGATCGCTCGCCTGATACAGCTCGCCGGCGAGCATCTTCGCCTTTTGCCCCGTGAAGCTCGCCATGATGATCCCCTGTAGAGCGCCGATCCGAAACGCTCAGGCCATACCGCCGTTGATCGAGATGACCTGCCCCGTGATGTAGGCCGCGTCCTCGCTCGCCAGAAATGCGGCCAGCGCAGCCACTTCCTCCGGCGTGCCGGCTCGCTTGCAGGGCACAAGTTGCGCGATGGCGGCGGCATCGAACGCGGCATTCGCCATCTTCGATTCGATGATGCCCGGGGCGATGGCGTTCACCGTGACGCCGCGGCTCGCCACTTCCAGCGCAAGCGCCTTGGTGGCGCTGTTGAGCGCGCCCTTGGCCGCAGCGTAATTGACCTGGCCGCGATTGCCCATCAGCGCCGCCACCGACGAGAGGTTGATGATGCGGCCCCAGCGCGTGCGCAGCATCGGCAGCAGCAGCGGTTGCGTCACGTGGAAGAAGCCGTGCAGCGACACGTCGATGACGCGGTGCCATTGCTCAGCGCGCAGGCCGGGGAATACGGCGTCGTCGTGCACGCCTGCGTTGTTGACGATGATCTGCACCGGCCCGGCAATCAGCATCGCGTCGCAGGCAGCGCGTGTGGACTCGGCGTCGGTGAGATCGAACACGCAGGGCTCGGCCTCGCCGCCCTTCGCGCGAATCGACAGCGCGAGTGCCTCGACCGCTTCGGGCCGCGAGTTGGCATGCAGCAGCAGCGTGGCCCCGTTCAGCGCCAGGCGCCGCGCAATCGCCGCACCGAGCACGCCGCTCGCACCGGTGACCAGAGCGCGCTTGCCGGCCAGGCTCATGACGATCCGCAAGGCGCCGCGCACCGACCGGCTCGTAGCGGGAAGAGCGCCTTTTCCGTCGTGCGCGGGGCGCGCCCGGCGTGCGGGCGGTTCGACGGCCAGCTCATGTTGCACCGCCCTCGCCCGTCACCGCCAACGGCGCATCGAGCACCACGGTAGCGCGACCTTCGACCAGCACCTTGCCGCGCTCGTCGCCGACGCTGAAGCGGTAGAGCACGGGCCCGCCATCGCCGGCCAGACGCTCGGCCTCGATCTGCAGCGCGCCGGCCACGTCGTCGAGCCGCAGCACATGGCAAGCGACGCTGCGCACGCTGGCCAGGTATCCGGGCGACGGCAGCGTTGCGGGCGCACGGAGCAGCGCGCCGTGCAGCGCCATGGCTTGCGCCGCGTATTCGATCGCGCAGGGCGCGAGCAGGCCGCTGGCGCTGCGCATCGGGTTGCCGGCATCGGCATGGCTGGTCGCGCTGCAGCGGATGTGCGTGTCCGACCAGGCTTCGAGCCGATCGAGCAGGCACATGCGGCCGGCGTGAGGGATGCGCGCGGCGATGCCGGCATGGTCCAGACCGGTCGGGGGTGGAGGGACGACGCCGGAGCCGACAACCGGCGGATCGTCCCGAGCTCCGAGCGCGTTCATGACGTTGTCTCCCGGAAAGCAAGGTCGATGCTGAAGGGGCAGTGCGCAAGATCATCGAGCCGCAGCGTCGCCGACTCGCGACGCGCCAGCGCCTGGAGCAGCGGCAAGCCGCGCGCGGCAGGCACGCCGAGGCGCAGCGCATCGAAGCGCTCGTCGCCCTGTGCGTGTCCCTGCAGATCGGACCCGAACCGCAGGCTCAACTGCGCCGCGGCCGACGCTCCCGATGGCGGCGCGAGCAGCAGCGCCAGCGCGAAAGCGTCCGGCAGCGGCCGCGCCCTCTGCAAAGGCTCGGGATAAGGCACGTCGCCCGCCACGAGCAGCACCGGCCGCTGCCACGCCACGCACTGCACCACCGCCTCGAGCAGCCCCGCCGCGAAACTGGCGTCGTGCCCGCACAGACTGGTGGACGGCGCGCGCGAGGCCGTGGCGATGTGCCAGTAGCCGGCGGCGGCGTTGTGGACCGAGTTGGTGAAGCGCGTCGGGGACACGAGGCGCTCGGCCGCGGCCAGCGCCTCGCACAGCGCATGGCAGTTGGCCGCGTCGCCGCTCGACGAGGTGAACACCGTGGCGAGCCCCTGTGGATCGATGCCGGCCTGCGCGCACGCCTGTTCGGCGACTGCCAACGTGAGCTTGACGATCGCGCCGGCGCGGCGCCGCTCGGCCGGGGGCAGGAGCGCCGGCGCGGCCAGCGGCGTCGCGCTCGGGCTCCAGCGCGACGGCTCGCGCAGCAGGTCTTGTCCGTTCGTCCAATCGGTCAGGCCCGGGCCGAGCAGGCCGACACCGCACACCTCGACGACCAGCGGCTCACTCATGGCGCCGCTCTCATCGCACCGCCGAACGCATTCACGGCAGAACCGTCGGCGGCCGTCGCCACAAGCGCCCCTTCCATCCCCGCTGCACGGGGCCTCTCTTTCGCGGCGCTCTGGTCGGCGCCGAAAACGAGGCAGGCATTGGAGCCGCCGAAGCCGAACGAATTGCTCGCCACCATGCGCAAGGGCGCGGCACGCGACGCATCCAAATAGTTGCAGCGCAGCAAGGGATCGGGCGTGCCACGGTTCAGGCCGGCCGGCATCAGGCCGTGCTGCAGCGCCAGCAGCGCGATGGCGGCTTCCACGCCGCCGGCAGCACCCAGCGTGTGGCCGGTCGCGCCCTTGGTCGAGCTGCAGGGCAGTTGCTCGCCGAACACTGCACGCACCGCCTGATCCTCGGCAGCGTCGTTGTTGGGCGTGGCGGTGCCGTGCAGGTTGAGGTAGTCGATCTGCACCGGAACCAGCCCGGCCTGCGCCAGCGCCCCGCGCATCGCCTCGGCCGCGCCCGCACCTTCGGGATGCGGGCTGCTCATGTGGTGGCCGTCGCTGCTCTCGCCCACGCCGAGCAACCAGGCTTGCGCCTCGATGCCTTCGCCGCGTTCGAGCAGCGCAAAGGCGGCCGCCTCGCCGAGCGAGAGCCCGCGGCGCTCGGCGTCCCAGGGCCGGCAGATGTCGGACGACAGCAGTTCGAGCGAATTGAAACCGTAGAGCGTGGTGAGGCACAGGCTGTCGACGCCGCCGACGACGGCGGCATCGATCAGGCCGAGCCCGATCATCCGCGCCGCACCGGCGAACACCTTGGCGCTCGACGAGCAAGCGGTCGAAACGACGAAGGCGGGGCCGTGCAGATCGAGTGCGCGCCGCACGAAGTCGGCCACCGAGAAGCTGTTGTGCGTTTGCGCATAACGAAAGTCTGCCGGCAGCGCGCCGCTGTCCGGGTCGCGGCGGCGGTAGGCCAGTTCGGTCTGCAGGATGCCCGAGGTGCTCGTGCCGAGGAAGACACCGACGCGCCCGGGGCCATGGCGATCGCGCGCGCGCCGCACGCTCGCGGCGAAGTCGTCCGCCTGCAGCCCCAGCCACGCCAGGCGGTTGTTGCGGCAGTCGTAGTCGTGCAGCGCGGCGGGCAGCCGTTCGGCATCGACGCCTTCGACTTCGCCGATCCAGGTGTCGAGCCGGACGGACTCGAACGAGCGCTGCGCCAGCCCGCTTCTTCCTTCGCGCAGCGCCGACAGCGTGGCCGCTCGGCCGGTGCCGAGCGCACTGGCCAGCGTGTAGTCGGTGACGGCGACCGGCTGCATCGGCGCACCGCCCTCGTCCTTTCGGCCGGGTGCCGTGCTCACAAGGCAACCCCTGCGCCACGCGCTGCGGTATTCGCCTCGGGAACAGCCCGGCGGCTCATGCGCGCTGCTCCCTCGAATCCGCGATCAGCAGCACGTTCGCGAACGGCGTGCCGCGGCTCATCGGCACGCTGCGCACCGCGAAGCCGAGCCCCTGCAGCGCCCCGATCCAGGCCTCGAGCGGTCGGCCGAAGGTGGGCGCAACGCGGTGACCGCGAGTGAGCGTGACGATGCGATCGACCCACTGGCTGGCCGCGAAGCGGTGGCGATCGGCGGCGTCGCCGATGCGCAGCAGAAGGCGCCCGTTCGGCCGCAGCGCGTCGCGCACGCGGGCGAGCACGGCGTCCTGCGCGGCGATGTCGACGTAATGCAGCACGTCGAGGATGACCACCACGTCGCTGCCGGGCAGCTCGGCGCTGCACATGTCGGCCTGCACGAAGCGCGGCGCGCCCGGCAGCTGCGAGGCGGCCTGCTCGGCACGCGCGATGTCGCGCGCCATCAGATCGATGCCGGTGTAGCGCACACCGACCGGCGCGTCGGCCCAGGCCGCGGGCCACTCGCCGCGCGCGTGCACGTCCTGCGCTGCGACCAGCAAGCTGGCGAGCAGGCCCTGGCCGCAGCCGATGTCGAGCAGGCGGGCCTGGGCCGGCACATCGCCGCGCTGCAGCAAGGCGCGAAACACCGGGTCGTGGCCGAGCTTGCCGCGCGCGAAATGCCAGGCGAAGCGCCCCGCGGCTCGATAAGGCGCGCAAGCTGCGTGGTGCAGCTCGCGCCAGACGCGGTTCGCACTCTGAACTGCCGCGCGGCTCGGCATGGCCTCGCTGCGCGGCTGCGCGATGTCGGCGCGCGAAGGGACTCGGGGAGATCGTCCACGAGGCAAGTCGGTGGCCGCTGTCGTCAACGCACGACGCGTCTCGTCGGGCGGCGGCGTGCGCCGGGCTTGCTGCGCAGACGTCAGGCCGGCGTCGCCGGAAGCGCCGGTGGAGTCGACGAAGGGGCGGCTCATGGATGCTTACCGGCGTTTCGCGCGACCCGGCCGTTCCGGCTCGGCGCCCTCATGCGGCACGCGCCGCCACACGGGCCGGCAGCGCCTCGGCAAGCGTGACGCCGTGCAGCCCTGCATCACGGCAGCGCTCAATGAGCCGCGGCAGCACCGCCAGCACGACCGGCTCGCCCTGCGCGCTTCGCGCGGCGTGGCCATCGTGCAGAAGCAGGATGTCGCCGCCGGCAAGGCCGCGCGTGAGCCGCGCGAGGACGCGGCCGGCATCGCGCTCGCGCGTGTCGAAGCCGCGCCGCGTCCAGCTCACCAGGTGCAGGCCCAGGCGGTGCAGCACCGGGTCGAGGAAGGGATTGCGCAAGCCGGCCGGCGCGCGAAAACAGGTCGGGCGCTGGCCGCTCAGGTCGGTGAGCACGTCCTGCGCGCGCGTCAGCTCGGCGGCGAAGCCGCGCGGCCCGAGCAGCGAGAAGTTGTGACGGTGCACCGCGCTGTGGTTCTGCACGCTGTGCCCGCGCGCCACGATCTCGCGCAGCAGCGCGGGTTGCGCGCGGGCGCGCTCGGCAATGCAGAAGAAGGTGGCGCGCCAGGCGTGACGGTCCAGCAGGTCGAGCACGCGCGGCGTGACTTCGGCGTCGGGGCCGTCGTCCAGCGTCAGGGCGACCTCGCCGCGCCCGGCACTGGCATCGCCGAGGTGCGTGATGTTCGGCCCGAGCAGTCGGCTGCGCGGCCACAGTCCCGCCGCAGTCAGCGCGGCATGGTTGAGGGCGACGCCGGCCAGCGCCCACGGCGCCTGCTCGGGCAGTGCCAGCGCCACGCCGGCCGCGAGGCCGTGCACGCCCAGGCTGGCGCGCACGAGCGGCGGCATCGACCAGGCAGCGCTGGCGGCGGGCGGGGTAAGGA
>NZ_JACDCW010000016.1 GCF_013817345.1 Methylibium sp. | reverse complement strand
CACAAGCCAAGGAACACGCTCATGGCAGTCGGCAAGGAAATACGCGGCAAGATCAAGAGTGTCGAGAACACCAAGAAGATCACCAAGGCCATGGAGATGGTCGCCGCCGCCAAGATGCGCAAGGCGCAGGACCGCATGCGCGCGGCCCGGCCCTACAGCGACAAGATCCGCAACATGGCGGCCAACCTGTCGCAGGCGAACCCGGAGTACAGGCATCCCTTCCTCGTGAAGAGCGAGGGCGCCAAGACCGCCGGCTTCATCGTGGTGACGACCGACAAGGGCCTGTGCGGCGGCTTGAACACCAACGTGCTGCGCGCCGTGACCGCCAAGCTCCGTGAGCTGGAGGGCCAGGGCGTCAAGTCCGAAGCGGTGGCGATCGGCAACAAGGGCCTGGGCTTCCTCAACCGCATCGGCGCGAAGGTGGTCTCGCACGCCACCCAGCTCGGCGACAAGCCCTCGCTCGACAAGCTGATCGGCCCGGTCAAGGTACTGCTCGACGCCTATGCCGAAGGCAGGCTCTCGGCCGTGTACCTGTGCTACACGCGCTTCATCAACACGATGAAGCAGGAGCCCATGGTGCAGCAGTTGCTGCCGCTGTCGGCCGAGGCCATGACGGCCGACGCGCCCGCGCCGGGCAGCGCGAACCACAGCTGGGACTACATCTACGAGCCCGACGCGGCCACGGTGATCGACGAGCTGCTGGTCCGCTACACCGAGGCGCTGATCTACCAGGCGGTGGCCGAGAACATCGCCTCCGAACAGTCGGCCCGCATGGTGGCGATGAAGTCTGCCACCGACAACGCCGGCAACGTGATCGCCGAGCTCAAGCTGATCTACAACAAGACCCGCCAAGCCGCGATCACCAAGGAACTGTCCGAGATCGTCGCGGGCGCCGCAGCGGTCTGAACCTCAAGAATCGACTCGAAGGAAATCAAGATGGCGATGAACATGCAAACCGCTGAAGGCAAGATCGTGCAGTGCATCGGTGCGGTGGTGGACGTGGAGTTCCCGCGCAACGCGATGCCCAAGGTGTACGACGCCCTCAAGATGGAAGGCTCGGCCCTCACGCTCGAAGTGCAGCAGCAGCTCGGCGACGGCGTGGTGCGCACCATCGCGCTGGGCTCGTCGGACGGCCTGCGCCGCGGCATGATCATCAGCAACACCGGCAAGCCGATCTCGGTGCCGGTGGGCAAGGCCACGCTGGGTCGCATCATGGACGTGCTGGGCGCGCCGATCGACGAGCGCGGCCCGGTCGGCCAGGAGCTCACCGCCTCCATCCACCGCAAGCCGCCGGCCTATGACGAGCTGTCGCCCTCGCAGGAACTGCTTGAGACCGGTATCAAGGTCATCGACTTGATCTGCCCGTTTGCCAAGGGCGGCAAGGTGGGTCTGTTCGGCGGTGCCGGCGTCGGCAAGACCGTGAACATGATGGAGCTGATCAACAACATCGCGAAGGCTCACTCGGGCCTGTCGGTGTTCGCCGGCGTGGGCGAGCGCACCCGCGAGGGCAACGACTTCTATCACGAGATGGCCGAGTCGGGCGTCGTCAACCTGGAGAACCTGGGCGAGTCCAAGGTCGCGATGGTCTACGGCCAGATGAACGAGCCGCCGGGCAACCGCCTGCGCGTGGCGTTGACCGGCCTGACCATCGCCGAGTCCTTCCGCGACGAAGGCCGCGACGTGCTGTTCTTCGTCGACAACATCTACCGCTTCACACTGGCCGGCACCGAGGTCTCGGCGCTGCTCGGCCGCATGCCGTCGGCGGTGGGCTACCAGCCGACGCTGGCCGAGGAAATGGGCCGCCTGCAGGAGCGCATCACCTCCACCAAGGTCGGCTCGATCACCTCGATCCAGGCCGTGTACGTGCCGGCGGACGACCTGACCGACCCCTCGCCCGCGACCACCTTCGCGCACCTGGACTCCACCGTGGTGCTGTCGCGAGACATTGCCTCGCTGGGCATCTACCCCGCGGTGGACCCGCTCGACTCGACCTCGCGTCAGCTCGATCCGAACGTCGTGGGCGACGAGCACTACCAGACCGCGCGCGCGGTGCAGAACACGCTGCAGCGCTACAAGGAACTGCGCGACATCATCGCCATCCTGGGCATGGACGAATTGAGCCCGGAAGACAAGCTGGCCGTGGCGCGTGCCCGCAAGATCCAGCGCTTCCTGTCGCAGCCCTTCCACGTCGCCGAGGTCTTTACCGGCTCGCCGGGCAAGTACGTGAGCCTGAAGGAAACCATCCGCGGCTTCAAGATGATCGTGGCGGGCGAATGCGATTCGCTGCCCGAGCAGGCCTTCTACATGGTCGGCACCATCGACGAGGCCTTCGAGAAGGCCAAGAAGATTCAATAAGGGGCGCGCATGGCCACCCTCAAAGTCGACGTCGTCTCCGCCGAAGAGTCCATCTTCTCCGGCGAGGCGAAGTTCGTCGCCCTGCCGGGCGAAAACGGCGAACTCGGCATCCTGCCGCGCCACACGCCGCTGATCACCCGCATCCGGCCGGGTGCGGTGCGCATCGAGCGTGCCGACACGGGCGAGGAAGAGTTCGTGTTCGTGGCCGGTGGCATCCTCGAGGTGCAGCCGGGCTCGGTCACCGTGCTGGCCGACACCGCCATCCGTGGCAAGGACCTCGACGAAGCCAAGGCGGGCGAAGCCAAGAAGCTCGCGGAAGACGCGATGAAAAACGCGAAGAGCGACATCGACTTCGCCAAGGCGCAAAGCGAGTTCGCCGCCATGGCGGCGCAGATCGCGGCGCTGCGCAGATTCCGCAAGAAGTAAGCGCGCTTATCCACCGACACAGGCCCGCTGCGTGCGGGCCTAGTTCATTGGAAGCCGCCGGGCTGCCGTCGAGCGGCGACCCGCCGGCGTTGCGCTGACTAACCCAGGTCGGCGGCGCGATACCGCTCAGCCTTGCGTGGCACGGGGTCGTGCGTGCGGAAACAGCCCCTTGCGATCAGAGGCGCGACACCTCAAGCGCACAGCGCCGCCAATGCAGCCAGCACCGCCAGTGGCGCCGTCTCGGCGCGCAGCACGCGCCGGCCCAGCGTCACGGGCTGCAGACCGGCGCCCAGCGCGGCGGCCTCTTCCCGGGGGCTGAGCCCGCCTTCGGGTCCGCTCAGAAACACCAGCGCCGAGCCCGTTCGCACGGCGGGACCGAGCGCCTCGGCAATGGGTTGCGTGCCTTCGGACAAACTGAGGACGAAGCGCGCGCTCGCAGGCGCAGCCGCCGGTGCGGCCAGCCATTCGGCTAGCGAGCGCACCGGCTGCAGCGTCGGCAGGCGTGCGCGGCCGCATTGCTCGGCGGCGGCACTCGCCACGCCCTGCCAGTGCGTCAGCTTGCGGCCAGCTCGCTCGCCGCTCAAGCGCAGGACCGAGCGCTCGCAGACCAGCGGCTGGATCTCGGCCACGCCGAGCTCGGTGGCTTTTTCGATCAGCCAGTCCATGCGCTCGTTGGCCGGCATGCCGACCGCCAGCGTGACCGCCATGGGCAGTTCGCAATCCACCGCCTGCGACGCACCGACGCGGACCTGTACGACGCTGCGGCCGATCTGCAGGAGCTCGGCCGACCAGTCGGCACCGCCGCCATCGAACAGCAGGACTGCATCGCCCGGCTGCAGCCGCAGCACCTGCACGTGGCGCGCGGCGGCCGCCGGTAGCGCAGCCTCGAGACCCGGCGCGAGCGGCAGATCGACGTGAAAGCGTGGCAAAGCGGGCACAGTAGCGGGCGTCAGTGGCGAGGCGGGCAGTGTGCCCGAGTGCCGCGGCGCACGCGCGCGCCGCCGTCGGTTCACGGCATCATCGCGCCATGGACCAATTGCGAGCGATGCGCGTGTTCGCCGCCGTCATCGAGGCCGGCAGCTTCAACGGCGCGGCCACCGCGCTGCGCCTGTCGCCCGCCGCGGTGACCCGGCACATTGCCGAACTCGAAGACCACCTCGACGCGCGCCTGATCAACCGCACCACGCGCCGCCTGGCACTCACCGACATCGGCGAAGCCTATCTCGAGAAAGCCCGGCAGATCCTCACGCACGTCGACGAAGCCGAGGCCCTGGCCAGCAGCGCCGGGCGCGAACCGCGCGGCCTGGTCAGAGTGCTGGTGCCACCGGCCTTCGCGGTGCACCAGATCGCCAAGCACCTGCCGCGCTTTCATGCCCGCTTCCCGAAGGTGTCGCTCGAGCTGACCGTGCCCGGGGCGGTGCAGGCGGTCGACGAGAGCCAGGACGTCACCATCCTCATGGTCGACGCGCCGCTGCAGGGGGAGTTCATTGCGCGCCGGCTGGCACGATCGGAAGGGATCCTTTGCGCGGCGCCCGAATACCTGCTGCGCCGCGAGGTGCCGGAGCATCCGCGCGACCTTGGCAGCCATGTTGCGCTGCTGCCGGCCGGTGCGTCACGCCCCCGTGAACTGACCTTCCGGCGCAGCGCCGGAGCGGGCGGCGAGCCGAGCGAAGTCTTCCGCGTGGTGCCGCGGCCTTCGGCTCTGCACACCCATCATGTCGATACCCACTACGCCGCGGCGCTGGCCGGCCTCGGCATCGCCGGGCTGCCCAGTTTCGTGGCTGAAGAGGCGCTGCTCGAAGGTGCGCTGGTGCGCTTGTTGCCGGAGTGGACTGTGTTCAGCGTCATGCTTTATGCGGCGCTGCCGACGCGCCAGCACATCCCGGTACGCACGCGCGCCTTCGTCGATTTCCTAATCGAAACCTTCGGCGGCGAAGATCGCGACCCGTGGCTGCTGGCGGCCGGTTGCGAGACTCAGCTCACCGAAGCGCCCGCCGTCGCCGCCGGGGCCACGCCGGCGCTTCAGAACGTGTAGCCGGTCCGGCGCTCGGTGCCCGCCAGGTCTTCGAGCAAGAGGGCGAGCGGCTGCAGGCCGGCGTAGCGGCTGGCCACGCGGTGGGCGTAGCGCCACACCATCGGCAGGTCGCGCAGGTAGCCGTGCTTGCCGTCGCGGTGCGACAAGCGCGCGAAGATGCCCAGCACCTTGAGGTGGCGCTGCAGCGCCATCCATTCGAAGTCGCGCCAGAACGCGCCGAAGTCCGCATCGACCGGCAGGCCGGCCTTGCGCGCGCGCTCCCAGTAGCGCACGGCCCAGTCGAGCTGGACGTCCTCGTCCCACTCGATGTAGGCGTCGCGCAGCAGTGAGGCGATGTCGTATGTGATCGGGCCCCATACCGCGTCCTGGAAGTCCAGGATTCCGGGGGCCGCGCTTTCACCGCCGCTCAGCATCAGGTTGCGCGAGTGGTAATCGCGGTGCACCAGCACACCCGGCTGCGCCGTGCAGGCGTCGAGGATCAGCTCGAACGCACGCTCCAGCTGTCCGCGCTCCGCGTCGCTCGAGGTGCGGCCACAGTGTTTCCCGATGTACCAGTCGGGGAAGAGATCGAGTTCACGCCGCAGCAGCGCTCGGTCGTAGTCGGCCACGCCGGCGGCCCGGGCTTCGGCGGCGCCGATGCACTGCAGTTTCACCAGGGCGTCGATCGCGGCGAGATAGAGCGGGGCGGCCGCTCGCGCGTCGCGTCCGGCCAGCGCCGTCAGGAAGGTGGTGTTGCCCAAGTCGCCGAGCAGCATGAAACCGTGCTCGCGGTCCCAGTGCAGTACTTCGGGGGCGTCGAGGCCGCCGGAGCGCAGCAGCGCCGCGATCTTCACGAACGGCCCGCAGTCTTCGTGCGCGGGAGGCGCATCCATCACGATGCGCGGGCCTTGCTCGCTGTCCAGCCGCAGGTAGCGTCGAAAGCTCGCATCGGCGCTGGCCACGCGCAGGCTGTCGGCATTCAGGCCGAGCTCGTCGGGCAAGGCCACGAGCCAGGCTTTGAAGGCGCTCTCGCGCTCTGTATCGGTCCAGCGCAAGGGAAGGGAGGATGCAGTCACGGCAGGGACCGCGGCGTGCGGTCGAAAAGGCTGAAGGATCCGCGCGCAAGCAGTTCGAAACGCAAGACTGCGATCGCCAGCGAGGAGGCGCGTGGAATAATCGATTCTACAAATCGCACCGCCTGCCGGCGCAGCGGTGTTCCGCCACAGCGGCTGCTGCGCAGCCCCTTGCAGCAGCCTTCTTCCTTGCCTTCCTCGCTGTTGTCCGTCGCCGCCTGCGCTGCCCGTCGTTTGCAGCACGGCCGACCCTTGTTGCACCGCGCCGTCGTCGCTATCGCGGCGCTGGCCGTGTGCGCTGGCACGGCCACAGCGCAAGACAGCCCCGAGATCGAAGGCCCGGGCCTGCGGCCGGGCACCGGCAGCGGCCTGCGGCTGCTGCCGCGCGGTAGCGCCGAAGACGACGAACCGGTGGTGATCGAGGCCGACCGCCTATACGGGCGTCCGGAGCGCGAATCGGTGGCAGAAGGCGACGTCGTGTTTCGTCGCGGGCCGCTGCTGATGAAGGCCGATCGGGTGGAGTACCAGGTGCCCACCGACACGGCGCGTGCGACCGGCAACGTCGAGATCACCCGCAACGGCAACACCTTCAGCGGCCCGGAAGTCGAGATCGGCGTGCAGCGCTTCGAAGGCTACTTCCTGTCGCCCAGTTACTACTTCGGGCGTACCCAGGCCGGCGGCAGCGCCGAGCGCTTCGACTTCCTGGACGAGTACCGCGGCGTCGCCACCGGCGCCACCTACACGAGCTGCCCCGCGCCCGATCCGGCGTGGATTCTCAGCACCGACCGCGTCATGCTCGACACCGCCGCCGACATCGGCGTGGCCGAAGGTGCGGTGCTGCGCTTTTACGGCGTGCCGATCCTGGCCGCGCCGACCTTGAGCTTTCCGCTGTCCGACGCGCGCAAGTCAGGTTGGCTGCCGCCGAGCATCGGTCTGGACAGCAAGAGCGGCCTCGAACTCTCGGTGCCGTACTACTGGAACATCGCGCCCAACCGCGACGCGACCCTGATGCCCACGGTGATGAGCCGGCGCGGCGCCGCGCTCGACACCGAGTTCCGCTATCTCGAGCCGCGCTATCAAGGTGCTGCGCAGGTCTTCATGCTGCCCGACGACCAGGTCGCGAACCGTTCACGCTGGTCGCTCAACCTGGAGCACGAAGCGCGCTGGAGCGGGCTGCGGGTCGGCGCTGTCGATTACGGCGCGCAGGTACAACGCGCTTCGGACGACGAATACTGGAAGGATTTCTCCAGCCGGCTGCCCAGCCTCACGCCTCGCCTGCTCCCCTCGAGCGCCTACGCCACGCGCCGCATCGACAGCGCTTACGGCGACACCGTCGCCTACGCGCAGGTGCAGCACTGGCAGGTGCTGCAGGAGCGGGAGCCCGACGCCTTCATCGTCGCCCCCTATCAGCGCGAGCCGCAGGTCGGCCTGCGCCAGCGCGGTGCAGCAGCGGGCTTCGAATGGCGCTGGGAAACCGAGGCCAACCGCTTCACCAACGACGACCCGACGCTCGTGACCGGTGCCCGCCTGCACGGGCTCGGCACGCTGGCGCGGCCGTTTTGGCCGCTGGGCGTGCCGGGCTGGACCATCACTCCGCGCGTGTCGCTCAACAGTGCGGCCTATGACATCGCGCCGCCGCGCGAGGGCGACGCAACGGGAGAGCGGGTCAGCGCGTCGCGCACCATTCCCAGCTTGTCGCTCGACAGCGCCTGGGTGTTCGAGCGCCCGACCGGCGCCTTCGGCCGCGACCTCACGCAAACGCTCGAGCCGCGGCTGTTCTACGTCAACACGCCTTATCGCGATCAATCCGAGCTGCCCAATTTCGACAGCGCAGCCAACGACTTCAATTTCACGTCGATCTACTCGGACAACGTGTTTTCCGGCATCGACCGCGTGTCGGATGCGAACCAGCTCACCGCCGGCCTGACCACGCGCTTTCTCGACCGCCAGACCGGGGCCGAAGCGCTGCGCCTGGGCATTGCGCAGCGCATGCTGCTGCGCACCCAGCGCATCACGCCAGACGGCGAGCCGATCACCAACCGTTTCTCCGACTTCCTCCTGCTCGGCGCCACCAACCTGGTGCCCGGCTGGTGGCTCGACGCCACGGTGCAATACAACTCGGAAACCGACCGGACCGCGCGCTCGATCGTCGGCGCACGCTACTCCCCCGGGCCGTTTCGCACCATCGGCGCGACCTACCGCTACACGCGCAATGCCAGCGAGCAGGTCGAAGTCGGCTGGCAGTGGCCGATCAACGACGCGGCGCGCCAGCAGGCGGCGGCCGCCCTGGTGCGCGAGAGCCAAGCGCGCGACGTCCTGGGCGGTGTTCCGCCGCGCGCCGTCCAGACCACCGGCTGTGTCGGCGCCTGGTATACCGTGGGCCGCCTCAACTACAGCCGTCGCGATTCGCGCATCACGGACTCGCTGATCGGCTTCGAGTACGACTCCGGCTGCTGGATCGGCCGCGTAGTGGCCGAGCGGCTGTCCACCGGGCGCAGCGAGGCGACCACGCGCTTGATGTTCCAGCTCGAGCTGGTGGGACTCTCTCGCCTGGGTTCCAACCCCCTGGGAGCGCTGAGGGACAATATCTCTGGCTACCGGCTGCTGCGCGACGACGAGCCCTTCGTCGCGCCGGCCCTGGCGATTCCCTGAACCTGGCCATGCCTTCCATTCCTTCTTTCGTACACGCCCTGCGGCGCGGCGCCCTTGCCGCCGGTCTGCTCGTCGCCGGCCTCGTGGTTGCAGCTGCGGCCGTTGCGCAGCCCGTGCAAGGCGAGCGCAGCGCGGCGCGCTCCGCCGACTACATCGTCGCTGTCGTCAATCAGGAACTGGTGACCAACGGCGAGGTGCAACAGCGCGTGGCCGCGGTGCGGCGCGACGCCGCGCAGAGCGGCGCCCGCCTGCCGGTCGACGACGAACTGCGCCGCCAGGTGCTAGAGGCCATGATCAACGAGCGTGCCCAGCTCACGCATGCACGTGACAGCGGCATGCGCATCGACGAGGCCGAGCTCGACCGCACCGTGGCCAACGTCGCGGCGCAAAACCGCATCGATCTGGCCCAGTTGCGCGAGCGGCTGCGCAGCGAGGGCATCGACTTCACGCGCTTTCGCAATACCCTGCGCGATCAGATGCTGCTGGAGCGCGTGCGCGAGCGCGAGGTCAATTCGCGCATCCGCATCAGCGAGGCCGAAATCGACACCCTCCTTGCCTCGCGTGCCAGTGGGGCGGCGCCGCCCGAGTACAACGTCGCTCAGCTGTTGATCGGCGTGCCCGAAGGCGCCGGCGAGGCCGAAGTTGCGGAGCGCCGCCGGGTCGCCGAGCAGGCGCTGGCGCGAGCACGCGACGGGGAAGATTTCGCCCAGCTGGTGAACGAGCTGTCGACGGGCCCCAAAGAGCAGGGCGGCGCGCTCGGCCTGCGCCCTGCCGACCGGCTGCCCGAACTGTTCGTCGCTGCCGTGGCGCCGCTGCGTGCCGGCCAGACGGCGCCGCAGGTGCTGCGTTCGGGGGCAGGCTTTCACGTGCTCAAGCTGCTCGAGCGCCGCGACGGGGGCCTGCGCGTCACGCAGACGCGGGCTCGTCACATCCTGCTGCGTCCGTCATCGCAGCTCAGCGAGAGTGCGGCCATCGAGCGGCTGGCGGAGTTCAAGCAGCAGGTTGCAGCGGGCGCGGCGAGCTTCGAGCAGCTCGCCCGGCAGAACTCGGAGGACGGCAGTGCCGCACAAGGTGGCGAACTCGGCTGGGCTTCGCCCGGACAGTTCGTGCCGGAGTTCGAGGACGCGATGAAGTCGCTGCAACCCGAACAGATCTCCGATCCGGTGGTCTCGCGCTTCGGCGTGCACCTGATCCAGGTGCTGGAGCGGCGCACGCAGGCGGTCGATCGCAAGCAGCAACGCGAGATCGCTCGCAACCTGCTGCGCGAGCGCAAGTTCGAGGCTGCCTACCTCGAATGGTCGCGCGAGGTGCGAGCGCGCGCCTATGTGGAGATGCGCGAGCCGCCGCAGTGACGGGGGCTCCGACGGTGGCGGAGACGACGCATGAGCTCCGGGGCGCCGTGGTGACGCTCGCGCTGGCAGCTTCCAGCCCATGCCGGCCCCGCCGGCGCAGCCCGTGAAGCACATTGCCCGCAAGCGCTTCGGTCAGCACTTCCTGACCGATCGCGCGGTGATCGACCGCATCGTTGCACTGATCGCGCCCAAGCCGGGCGAGGCGCTGGTCGAGATCGGCCCCGGCCTGGGCGCGATGACCGACCCACTCGTGGCGCGCAGCGAGCGCCTCACCGTCATCGAACTCGACCGCGATCTGGCGGCGCGCTTGCGTCGGCGGGGCGAACTGCAGGTCATCGAGGCCGACGTGCTGAGCGCGGACTTCGCTGCACTGGCGCAGGCGGCGGGTGCGAAGCTGCGAGTGGTGGGCAACCTGCCTTACAACATCTCCACCCCGATCCTGTTTCACCTGCTGCCTGTCGCCGGGCAGGTCAAAGACCAGCACTTCATGCTGCAAAAGGAAGTCGTCTCGCGCATGGCCGCTACGCCGGGCGGCAAGGACTACGGCCGGCTTTCCGTGATGCTGCAGTGGCGCTACGACATCGAAGCGGTGCTCGAGGTGCCGCCCGAGGCCTTCGAGCCGCCGCCGCGGGTGCATTCCGCTGTGGTGCGCATGCAGCCGTTCGCACAGCCGCCGCCCGTGGACGCCGCGCTGCTCGGCGAACTGGTGCAGGTGGCCTTCTCGCAGCGCCGCAAGCTGCTGCGCCACACGCTGGGGCGCTGGCTGGAGGCGCGCGGCTTTGCCGGGCGCTTCGATGTTCAGCGCCGGGCCGAAGAGGTGCCGGTGTCGCAGTACGTGGACCTGGCGCTGGAGTCGGCAGATCAAGGCTGAAGGACTGGCCGTCGTCACGAGGAGCGGCGCAAAAATGAAAACAGGCCCCGTAGGGCCTGTTTTTACGTCTGCCGGCGGCGGCTCAAGCCGCGACCAGCCACCCGGCGGTGTCGAACGCGCTGCTCATCGGCGGCAAGTGAACCGTGATGATGCCGGCCGGCGTCTTGACCGGCTTGGCGTCGTTCTGGGCTTCCATCCCCCGCTCTCCCTGCCCGAATTCCGGGGAGCGGGCTACTGAAAAGAATAGAAGCACCTGAAGGGTATTTTTCGTTCCCCCCAAAAATCTGCGGCGTCGCGGAAGACATCGAGCAACTGCTCGCGCGCCTCCCGGTCGAACCTGGCGTTGTCGGGGAGCTGTTCGAGCACGAGCACGAAGCCTGGCTGGCCGCCGGCCTTGTAGACCAGGTCGGTCATGCAGTCGAACAGCGCGTCGAGGTTCTTGCCGAAGTGCGCTGGGAATAGAAAAGCCTCGGCAATCGCTTCCAGCACTTCCTGCTTCGACTGCGCCGCACCGAGGTGGGCGTAGAGGAAGTGCTGGCCCAGATCCTGGGCGGCAGTCTGCAGGTCTTCCACGCGGAATGCGCGGATGGCCTGCACGATGTTGGGACGGACGGTCTGCAACGGCATCATGGTCGTGATCCCCCTCGTTCCTTGTTGATGGGTCGGCTCACTGTGCGATGAGGCGGAAACTCGCATAGTGATCGTCGGTGTAATAACAAGCTTCGGGGACAGATGGCACTGTCCCTGCGCAAACGATCCGCCGGGCCCCCCGATCGTGGGACTTCGGCGTCGGTACTGTGTACTCGCGGTAGTCGCCGCGTTTGCGACCCGGAAGCAAACGCTCCCGATTGCCAAACACGGAACCATCCTTCGAATACGGGAAAGGACCCCCGGCGCGGATCAATGCATGGGTACCTCGGGCTTCGGGCGGTAGTGCCGACAAGGCCACTGCCGTAGCTCGCTCGCCCGTTTTCCGCCCTTCGGCGTGCGTGCCTCGAGCCGGAACGGTTGACTCGAAAACCGCCGCCGTGGCCGCCACTGCCACGAGCACCACGCCGATCCCCACACGCCAGCCGGAAGTTCGGATTGCCCGCTTCGACCCACCGGTAAAGCGCACGGGTTTTCCCTGTAATTCGAAGGGCAGATGGTACCGAAGCCGGACGAAAATCTCAAGGGCCTGCCTCAAATTTCAGCAGGCGGCCCGGGCTATTCCGAGACTATAAGCGGGCACCAACTCCAGCCAGAAGACAAGGCTCAGGGCCGTTTCATGATCCCGACACTCCTGTCGAAAGGGAAGGCGGGACGGCGCTCGATACTTGCATGACTTTTTGTTGCGCCGCAGCGATTCAACGCGTCGCGTTGGCGTCCGCAACGGTCAAGGCAGTCATGTTCACCAGGCGTCGCACCGTCGCCGAAGGCGTCAGGATATGCGCCGGTTTGGCCGCGCCGAGCAGCACCGGGCCAATGGCGATACCGCCGCCCGCGGCGGTTTTCAACAGGTTGTACGCAATGTTGGCGGCGTCGATGTTGGGCAGCACCAGCAGGTTGGCCTCGCCGGTCAAGGTGCTGTCGGGGATCTGCTGTGCGCGCTGGGCGGGATCGAGGGCGGTGTCGCCGTGCATTTCGCCATCCACTTCCAGCCACGGCGCCTGCTGGCGCACCAGGGCGAGCGCTTCGCGCATCTTCACGGCAGAAGGCTGGCTGCTGGAGCCGAAGTTGGAGTGGCTGAGCAGCGCGGCTTTGGGCACGAGGCCGAACCGTTTCATTTCCTCGGCCGCCATGACGGTGATTTCGGCCAGCTGTGCGGCGCTGGGATCGTAGTTGACATGGGTGTCGACCAGCATCACCTGACGCCCCGGCAGGATCAGCCCGTTCATGCAGGCATAGGTCTGCACGCCCGGCCGCAGGCCGATCACCTGGTCGATGTGCTTGAGGTGCATTGCCGTCGTGCCCCAGGTGCCGCAGAGCATGCCGTCGACCTCGCCCTTGTGCAGCAGCATGGCGCCGATGAGCGTGAGCCGGCGGCGCATCTCGATCTTGGCGAACTGCTGGGTGACGCCCTGGCGCGCCATGATGCGGTGGTAGGTTTGCCAGTAGTCGCGGTAGCGCTCGTCGTGATCGGTGTTCACCACGTCGTAGTCGCGCCCGGCTGTCAGGCGAAGGCCGAAACGCTCGCAGCGCTGCGCGATGATTTCCGGGCGTCCGATCAAGGTCGGCCGCGCAAGTTTCTCGTCGATGACAACCTGCACCGCGCGCAGCACACGCTCTTCCTCGCCTTCGCAATAAACGATGCGCTTCTTCTCGGCCCGCTTGGCGACGTTGAAGATCGGCTTCATCGTCGTGCCGGAGGCATAGACGAAGGCCTGCAGCTTTTCAACGTAGGCGTCGAAGTCCTGGATCGGCCGTGAGGCCACGCCCGAGTCCGCCGCGGCCCGCGCCACTGCCGGCGCGATCTTCATCATCAGCCGGGGATCGAAGGGCTTGGGGATCAGGTACTCCGGCCCGAACGAGAGCGTTGCGCCCGCGTAGGCGGCTGCCACCACTTCACTCTGCTCGGCCTGCGCCAGCTCGGCAATCGCATGCACTGCGGCGATCTCCATCTCCACGGTGATGGTCGTCGCTCCCGAGTCGAGCGCGCCGCGGAAGATGTAGGGGAAGCACAGGACGTTGTTGACCTGGTTCGGATAGTCGGTGCGGCCGGTGGCCATGATCGCGTCGCTGCGCACCGCCAGCACGTCTTCGGGCTGGATCTCCGGATTGGGATTGGCGAGCGCGAAGATGATCGGCCGCGGCGCCATGGCGGCGACCATCTCGCGCTTGAGCACGCCGCCGGCCGACAGGCCCAGGAAAATGTCGGCACCCACGATGGCCTCGGCCAGGGTGCGCTGCGTGGTCTGCTGGGCAAACTCGTCCTTGTCCGGATCCATCAACTCGGTCCGGCCCTGATAAACCACGCCCGCCAGATCGGTGACCCAGATGTTTTCGCGGGGCAGACCAAGTTTGACCAGCAATCCCAGGCAGGCGAGCGCGGCCGCGCCGGCGCCGGAAGACACCAGCTTGACTTCGCGAATGTCCTTGCCGACCACCTTCAGGCCATTGAGCAGCGCCGCGCCGACCACGATGGCGGTGCCGTGCTGATCGTCGTGGAAGACCGGAATCTTCATGCGCTCGCGCAGTGCGCGCTCGACGTAGAAACAGTCCGGCGCCTTGATGTCTTCGAGGTTGATGCCGCCGAAGGTGGGCTCGAGCGCGGCGATGCAATCGATCAGCTTGTCGAGGTTGTTCTCGGCCAGCTCGATGTCGAACACGTCGATGCCGGCGAACTTCTTGAACAGGACGGCCTTGCCTTCCATCACCGGCTTGGCGGCCAGCGGGCCGATGTTGCCCAGCCCGAGCACCGCGGTGCCGTTGGTGATCACCGCGACCAGGTTGCCGCGCGCGGTGTAGCGGAACGCAGTCGAGGGATCACGAGCGATCTCTTCGCAGGCCGCCGCCACCCCGGGCGAATAAGCCAGCGCGAGGTCGTGCTGGTTGATCATCTGCTTGGTCGCCGCGATGGCGATCTTGCCGGGCACGGGGAACTCGTGGTACTCGAGGGCGGCCTGGCGCAGTTGCGTGCGCTTGTCTTCGGGGGTCGTCATGGGATCTTCCGTGAGGGCGTGGCTGACGCAGCGACCTGCTGATTGTAGGAATGCGCCTGCGGGCGCGAGCGCGGAGCAAGCGGGCGCGCCCGGGCTGCTGCGCTGCCGCAGGCAGTGTTTCGCACGACGTGTGCGGAGGCCATGCGCGAAACTGCGTACCCATGCCGAGCCGCCGCTCTTCATACTCGGTCATGTCCGACCTCGCCGCGCCGCCGATGCCGTCCTCCTGGCGCTGGCGGCGCATGCTGCCTTGGGCCCTGCTGGTGCTGCTGCTCGGCGTCGTTCAGACGCTGCTGCTCGGCCTGACTTTGCGCTACGAGCACAGTCGCGCCCAGGAACGCACCGACGCCGCCGCCGCCGCTGCCGCAATCGATGTGCGGCAGGTGTTCGCGCGCGACCTGCAGAGCCTGCAGGCGCTGCTGTGGAACGAACCGGATCTGGCGCAGTGGCGCCGCGACGCCGCCGATCTGCTGCGCGAGCGCCGCGAGCTGCTGCGCATCGAGTGGCGTTCGGAGGACAACACGATTCAAGCCGTGGTCGAGTCGCCCTACCGCGGCCAGCTCTTCAGCCGGCTGCCCCGCGGCGCGCTGGCGCTCGACAGCGAAGCTGCCTGCGACAGCGCCATGCGCCTGACCGTGCCGGCCTGGTCGCGCAGTTATTTCGTGCCGCAGGCCGGCGGCCTGGGCGTGGAGGTGATCGATGTGTGCCTGCCCATCACCGGTGCGGAGGGGCCGCGTGGGGTCATGGCAGCGAGCCTGGCCCTGAGCGCGACCATCGAAGCGGCGGTGTCGCCCGAGGTGGCTCGCTCGCACGAGCTCTCCTTCGTCGAAGGCGACGGCACGCGCCTGGCGCGCGCCGGGCTGCCGCGAGGCGCTGGCGTGTACCAGGCCGAGCGTCTCGTGGATGTGCCGGGGACCACCTTGGCGCTGCGCCTCGATAGCGCCGGGCGCGGTCCGCGGCTGATTCCCAACCTGGCAACTTCGCTGGTGCTCGGCCTGTCGCTGGCTTTGACCGCAGTGGTCGCGCTGCTCGTGCGCGACGTGCGCCGGCGCGCCGAGGCCGAAGCGCGCCTCGGCGAAGAGCTGGCGCTTCGCCGCGCGATGGAGGATTCGCTGATCACCGGCCTGCGGGCGCGCGATCTCGCCGGGCGCATCACCTACGTGAACCCGGCGTTGTGCGCGATGGTCGGCTTCAGCGCCGAGCAGCTCGTCGGCCACGCCACGCCGGCCTACTGGCCGCCCGAGATGCGCGCCGATTACGAGGCGCGCCAAGTCCACCGCATGGCCGAGGGCGTCCCACCCAACGAGTCGCGCGACGGCTACGAAACCACGTTCATGCGAGCCAACGGCGAGCGTTTTCCGGTGCTGATCTTCGAGGCCCCGCTGATCGGCGCGGACGGCCGGCAAAGCGGCTGGATGAGCGCGGTGCTCGACATCAGCGCCCAGCGCCGCGTCGAAGAGCTTTCCCGCCTGCAGCAAGAGCAGCTGCAGGCCACCGCCCGCCTTGCCACCGTGGGCGAGATGGCTTCGCTGCTCAGCCACGAGCTGAACCAGCCGCTGGCCGCGATCGCCAGTTATGCGAGCGGCTCGCTCAACCTGATCGCTGACGAAATGCCGGCCTCCGCTGGACCGAATCTGTCGATGATCCGTGAAGCTACGCAGCGCATTGCCGAGCAGGCGGCGCGCGCGGGGCGGGTCATCAAGAGCGTGAACGATTTCGTGCGTCGTCGCGAGCACAGCCGCGAGCCGGTGGACTGCGACGAACTGGTCGAGGGGGTGCTGCCGCTGGTGCGCCTGCAGGCCCGCAAGAGCGCCACGCGCATCGAGCTGGCACTGGGCTGGCCGCCTCCCCGTGCCGTGTGCGACCGCACCATGGTCGAACAGGTGCTGCTGAACCTGACCCGCAACGCCATCCAGGCAATGGAAGCGCAGCCGCCGGCGCAGCGCGTGGTCAACGTGAGCGCACGGGCCGACCGTGCCTGGGTGCACATCAGCGTGAGCGATCGCGGCCCCGGCATCGCCCCCGAGGTGGCCGCGCGCCTGTTCACGCCGTTCTTCACCACCAAGAGCGAAGGCATGGGCCTGGGCCTGAGCCTGTGCCGCACCGTGATCGAGCAGCACGGCGGCGCACTGGTGTTCGAGACGCTCCCGAGCGACGACGGCGCCGGCATTGCAGGCACCCGCTTCACCTTCACGCTGCCGCGTGCCGCCGCCGGGCCGGCAAACGGCGCCCCCGATGCACGCGCCGACGCAACGCTCGATGCCGCTCCGAACGCGTCGGCCGGCAGTTCCGGCCCGGCCGATCGCGCGGCGCAGGCCCTGTCATGAGCCTGCCGTCGGGTTGCCTGCCCTTCGAAAACCGGCGCCGAGCGCCCGGGGAGTCCAGATGAATCATTCGCCGCCGCCGCCACCCCTGGGCCTGCCCGTGGTGCATATCGTCGATGACGAGGCGGCAGTCCGCGATGCGCTGGCCTGGCTGTTGCGAACGCGCCGGCTGCTTTCGCATCCGCATGATTCCGGCGAGGCCTTCGAGGCCTGGCTCGAGGGGCACCGCTCGGCGCTTCTCGGCGCACCGGCCTGCCTGCTGCTCGACATGCGCATGCCCGGCGGCATGGGCGGCGTGCAGTTGTTCGAGCGGCTGATCGAGCGCGCGCTCACCGATGTGCTGCCGGTCATCTTCCTCAGCGGCCACGGCGACGTGCCCACTGCCGTCGCGGCGATCCAGCGCGGCGCCTTCGATTTCGTCGAAAAGCCTTTCTCCGACAACGCGCTGGTCGACCGCATCGAGCGGGCCCTGGAGCGAAGCCGCGGCGCACTCGAGCGCGGTCGCCTGCACATGGCCCTGCAAAAGCAGCTGGCCGAGTTGACGGAACGCGAGCGCGAAGTGATGCAGCTGGTGGTCGATGGCCGTCCCAACAAGCTGATCGCCGATGCACTGGCGATCAGCGTGCGCACGGTGGAGGTGCACCGGGCGCGCGTGTTCGAAAAGATGGGAGTGCGGTCCGCCGTGGAGTTAGCCAATTTGCTCAGGGAGCAAACCGGCTAATTCCACCGCCGGTCGGGCTGGCGCCCGATCGACGCCGCGGGCGTGACGACAGCCCCAGCCCCTTCCCCGCCCCCGAGGGGCCGGGGACAAAGGCCCCACCCCCCGCCCGCCCCCGCGGGGCGGGAGCCCCGACCGGCCGGTCGTACTGATGAGCCTGTGCTTTTGCTTCGCCGTGAACGGTCCGGCTTTGCTGGACCGGCTGTGACACATCGTTGGCTTGGGAGCACGGTCGGTCGGCCCGCCGTGGGGCTTGGCGGCACGGCGACAATCGCCCGCATGAGTCTTGGCGAATTCGACCTCATTGCGCGGTACTTCAACCGGCCCACGCGCCGCGCCGCCGTGGGGCCGGGCGACGACTGCGCGGTGCTGGCGCCGCGCGCGGGCATGCAGCTGGCGGTGTCGTGCGACATGCTGGTCGAGGGCCGGCATTTCCTGCCCACCGTCGATCCGGCACGGCTCGGGCACAAGGCGCTGGCCGTCAACCTCAGCGACCTGGCGGCGTGCGGCGCCGAGCCGCTGGGCTGCACGCTGGCGCTTGCGCTGCCACGCGTCGATGCCGATTGGCTCGAAGGTTTCTCGGCCGGTCTTTATGCGCTGGCCGAGACGCATGGCTGCGAACTGGTCGGTGGCGACACCACGGCCGGGCCGCTCAACATCTGCATCACCGTGTTCGGCGAAGTTCCGGCCGGCGGCGCACTGCTGCGCAACGGTGCGCGGGCCGGCGATGCGGTCTGGATCAGCCATGCGCCGGACGGCGGCATCGGCGATGCACGGCTCGCGCTCGAGGCTTTTCGCGGGACGGTGGCGTTGCCAGGAGATGCCTTCGAGCGCGTGCGCCGCGCGATGGAGCAGCCGCAGCCGAGGGTCGCGCTTGGCGTGGCGCTGCGCGGCATCGCCAGCGCAGCGATCGATGTGTCGGACGGCCTGCTCGGCGACCTGAGCCACCTGTTGCGCCGCTCTGCCGTGGGCGCCACGCTCGACGCCGACGCCCTGCCGCGCAGCAGCGATCTGGCCGCGCAACCGCTGGCCCTGCAGCGGCTTTGCGGCCTGTCGGGCGGCGATGACTACGAGCTGGTCTTCACCGCGCCCGAAGCGGCGCGAGCCCGCGTACAGGCAGCCGCGCACGAGGCGGCGGTAGCGGTCACCCGCATCGGCCGCATCGAGGCGGCCAGCGGACTGCGCGTCGTCGACTCGCAAGGCCGCGCGCTGGCGGACGCGTGGACCTCGTTCGACCACTTCCGCTCGTGAACACCGCGCCGACGCCGCTGGAGCCGCCGGCCCTGCCGGCGCCGCGCCGTGCCGACGTGCGCTTCCTGCTTGCGCACCCCGCGCACGCCATCGCGCTCGGCTTCGGCGCCGGGCTGAGCCCCCTGGCGCCCGGCACGGTCGGCACCCTGTGGGCCTGGCTCAGCTTCGTGGTGCTCGACCGTTGGCTCGACGACGTGCAGTGGGCGCTGCTGCTGGCCGCCGGCACAGCGATCGGCTGGTGGGCCTGCACGGTCACCGCTCGACATCTGAACACGGCCGACCCGAGCTCGATCGTGTGGGACGAGGTGCTCGCCTTCTGGGCGATCCTGTGGTTGATGATGCCGGCCAGCCCCGTGGGCCAGTTGATGGCCTTTGCACTGTTTCGCTTCTTCGACGCCGCCAAGCCGGGGCCGGTGGGCTGGGCCGACGCACGTTTCAAGCGGCCGCACACCGAAGGCCGCATCGGCTGGATCCAGGGCTTCGGCATCCTGTTCGACGATGCAGTCGCGGCGCTGTGCACGCTGCTGGTCATCGCGGTGTGGCGGACCATCGCATGAAGACGATCTGCCGGCACGATTCGGCACGCGTGGCGCTGCGCCGCAGGAGGCACTCTTGAACGAAGGCTTTGTCATGCAACTCGGCGTTGCGCTGCGGGCGCGGTCGTGGCGACTCGTCACGGCCGAGAGCTGCACCGGCGGCCTGCTGGCGGCCGCATGCACCGGCGTGGCCGGGTCGAGCGACTGGTTCGACCGCGGCTTCGTCACCTACAGCTACGAGTCGAAGACCGAGCTGCTCGAAGTGCCGGCCGTGCTGATCGCGCAGCACGGCGCGGTCAGCGCCGAAGTGGCACTCGCCATGGCCGAGGGCGCCCTGCGCCATGCCCGGGCCGACATCGCCCTGAGCGTGACCGGCATCGCCGGCCCCGGCGGCGCGGTGCCGGGCAAGCCGGTCGGCACGGTGTGGATGGGCTGGGTGTTGCCGGGCCGCCCGGCGCAGGCCGAACGCCTCCAGTTCAGCGGCGACCGCGCGGCGGTGCGCGGCCAAACCGTGCGGCATGCGCTGCAGCGGCTGATCGACGCGAGTGCCGCTTGAGCCCCCAAGAGAACTTGGCGCCAGCGGAGATCGAGGAGCCGGAGACGGCATGCGCCCGATCGCGTGATGCGACGACCTTGCCTGCGGAGGGCGCCGTATGAGCCGCGGGGCCGTTCCCAAGGCAAACACCGCAGCGCGTAGCACGGAGGTTGCCTTGTGAGTATCCTGCTGGCCTGTGATTTCGATGCCGCCGAATGGGCGCTGTGGCGCCCGGCGCTGCAGGCTGCGATGCCGGGTGAGCGCTTCGTCACCTCCGCCGAGACGCCTGACGATATCGACGTGGCCATCGTCGCCAATCCGCCCGCCGGCGCGCTCGCGGGCTTGCCGCGCCTGAGGCTGATCCAGTCGTTGTGGGCGGGCGTCGAGCGGCTGCTCGCGGACACCAGCGTGCCGGGCAGCGTGCCGATCGCACGCATGGTCGATCCGGCCATGAGTGCGGCGATGGCCGAGACCGCGGTGTGGGCCACGCTGGCGCTGCACCGCGGCTTCTTTCGCTATGCGCGGCTGCAGCATGAAGCGCGTTGGGCGCCGCACCCCCAGCGCCGCGCCGACGAAGTGACCGTCGCTGTGCTCGGTCTGGGGCAGATGGGCGGCGCGGTGGCTCGGCGGGTGGCGGATCAGGGCTACCGCGTGCTCGGCTGGAGCGCGCGCCCGGCTGCGCTGGCCGGTGTGGAAACCAGCGCTGGCGAGGCGGCCTTGGCGCCCCTGCTGGCGTGTGCTGACATCGTGCTCAATCTGCTGCCGCTGACCGCCCGGACGCAGGGCTTCTTCGACGCCGACCGGCTGGCCGGAATGAAGCGTGGCGCCGGCCTGGTGAATCTGGGGCGCGGCGCCCACGTGGTGGAGGCCGACCTGCTCGCCGCGCTCGACCAGGGGCAGGTGGTGCATGCCGTGCTCGATGTGTTCGGCAGCGAGCCCTTGCCGCGGGAGCATCCGTTCTGGCGGCATCCGCGCGTGAGCGTCTTGCCGCACGTCGCTGCGCAGACCGATCCACGCACTGCGGCGGCGGTCGCCGCGGCCAATGTGCAGGCGCTGCGCGAAGGGCGGACTCTCGCGCATCGGGTCGACCGCGCGCGCGGGTACTGAACGCTTTCTCAGCCGAACGGGGCGGCAGTGGCGAACCCAGCCGCATCGCGTCCATGACCTGCGAGGTCATGCGCCGCCCTCACGCAGATTCCAGAGATCAGCCTTGCAGCACCAACCGCGCGGTCGCGCCGGCGCGGGCCGGTGCGCCGGCGAGCGGGCCTGCCAGAAGCAGCGCCAGGCGCTGTAGACCGTCCCACGGATCGGCGGGCCACAGTGGGTGCTTCAGGCCCTTGGCCAGGCCGTCGCAGACATGCGCAGACTCCACCAGCTGCTCCAGCATGGCCTCGTCCAGGCGCGGCAGCGCGCGTTCGAACAGCCGCTCCTTCAGGCCCCAGACGCGGTTCTCTCGCAGCGCCATCGGCAAGGGTTTGCCAGCGCTCAGGGCGTCCTTGCAGCGCTTGAGTGCGCGGATGTCCTCGGTCAGGTGCCAGTGCACCAGCACGGCGGCCTCGCCCTCGGCGCGCAGGCCGGCGAGCATGCGCAGCACGCGCGGCACCTGGCCGGCGAGCACCGCCTCGCCGAGCTTGCGCACGTCGTAGCGGGCGACGTTCAGCACCGCCGCCTCGACCTGCTCGTAGCCGAGCTCGCCGGCCGGATGGAGCAGGGCCAGCTTGGCGAGTTCCTGTTGCGCGGCGAGCAGGTTGCCTTCGACCCGGTCGGCGAAGAAGGCGAGCGTGCGCTGGCCTTCTTCGCCGGGGGCGACGCGCTGGCCCTGCGCGGCCAGGCGCTGCGCCAGCCACTGCGGCAGCGCCGCGCGCTCGATGGGCTCCAGGCGCAAGGTGATGCCCGCGGTCTCGAGCGCGCCGAACCAGGCGCTCGCGGTTTGCTGGCGGTCCAGTCGCGGCAAGGTGACGAGGGTGAGCACGCCTTCCGGCAGGCGCTCGCAATAGCGCTGCAGCGCCACCGAACCGTCCTTGCCCGGCTTGCCCGAGGGAATGCGGATCTCGACGATCTTGGCGTCGCCGAACAGGCTCATCGCGCTTGCCGCGCCGAGCAGCGAACTCCAGTCGAAATGCGCGCCGGCGACCGTGTGGACCTCGCGCTCGCTGTGGCCGGCGGCGCGCGCGGCGGCGCGGATCGCGTCAGCCGCCTCCACCGCCAGCAGCGGCTCGTCGCCGTGCAGCGTGTAGAGCGGCTGCAGGCCCTTCTTCAGGTGCGCGGCGAGCTGGTCAGGCTTGAGTTGCATCAGGGATGAAGCGCGTGTTGGCCGGGCTTCAAGGGGCCGGCACCGCGGCAAGCCGGCGCATCACCTGCTCGACGATGTCGCTCTGCATGCTGCGAAACAGTGCCTGCTCTTCCTGCTGCTTGGCCAGCGCGTTGGTTTCGTTGTAGGTCATGTCGCGCGTGAGCAGCAGTTCGGTGTCGGGGATCAGCAGGCGGCCAGCGGGCGTGCGCAGCCGAAAGCGCAGGCGCGTGCGCAGCGTGAACTCCCGCACCTGGCCGGCGGAGGTCTGCGCGGCGACGGTCCTGTCGCGCACGTCGGCCAGTGCTTCGAGCACCACCTCGGCCTGCGCGGCGGATTCGACGACGCGGGTGCTGCCGCTGGCCTCGACGGCACGCTCCAGCTCTTCGGTGAAGGGCGATCGCGCGGGGAAGCCGACCAGCTGCACCGTGTCGAAGTCGAGCCGGGGCGGACGGCGCAACTGGAAGCCGCAGCCCACAAGCAGTGCGGCGCCGGCGCTGGCGCCGGCCCCGAGGCCGAGCTGCAACAGGCGGCGGCGGGTGGGCGTGACTGGCACGGCGCGCGTCATACGACGACGTTCACCAAGCGCCCCGGCACGACGACAATTTTCTTGGGCTTGCGGCCCTCGGCGAACTTGGCCACCTCGGGGCTGGACAACGCGGCAGCCTCGATTTGCGTGCGGTCGGCTGTCGCCGCGACGGTGATCGAACCGCGCAACTTGCCGTTGACCTGCAGCACCAGCTGGATCTCGTCTTGGAGTAGCGCGGACTCGTCGACCTGTGGCCAAGGCGCGTCGAGCAGCTCTTCCGATGCTGCGGCATAGCCGAGCTGTTGCCACAGCGAATGAGTCACATGCGGGCAGGCCGGGTAGAGCACGCGCAGCAGCACTGAATAGCTTTCGCGAAGCGCGGCATTGGCGCCCGGGCTACCGTCGGCTTCGAAAGCCTCGAGCGCATTGAGCAGCTTCATCGCACCGGAAACCACGGTGTTGTATTGCATGCGTTCGTAGTCGTAGCTGACCTGCCGCAGCACGCCGTGCACTTCGCGCCGCAGGGCCTTCGCGGCGGCCGGCAGCTCGCCACCGACGTCCGTCGCGCCGCTGACCGCCGTGGCGTGCTTCTGGCCGAAACCCCACACGCGCTTGAGGAAGCGGTGCGCGCCCTCGACGCCGGCGTCGTGCCATTCGACCGACTGCTCGGGTGGTGACGCGAACATCACGAACAGGCGGGCGGTGTCGGCGCCGTAGCGATCGATCACCTGCTGCGGATCAACGCCGTTGTTCTTGGACTTGGACATGGTGGTCCAGCCCTCGTACTGCACCGCCTCGCCATCGTCCTTGGCGCGGGCAGACACCACCTTCTGATGCTCGTCGCGCTCGATGTCGAGCTCATGCTCCCAGAAGTACTGGCGGCCGCCCTGGGCGCCGCTGCGCACGAAGGCCTCCTTGAGCACCATGCCCTGCGTGAGCAGGCGCGTGAAGGGCTCGTCGATCGCGACGAGTTTCATGTCGCGCATCACCTTGGTCCAGAAGCGCGCGTACAGCAGGTGCAGGATCGCGTGTTCGATGCCGCCGATGTACTGGTCCACCGGCATCCAGTACTTCGTGCCGGCGCCGACCATGGCGGTGTCGAGCGTGGCATCGCAGTAGCGCATGAAGTACCACGACGAATCCACGAAGGTGTCCATCGTGTCGGTCTCGCGCCGCGCCGGTTGACCGCAGCGCGGGCAGGCGACGGTCAGGAACGAGGCGCATTTGGCGAGCGGATTGCCGGAGCCATCGGGGATGAGGTCTTCGGGCAGCACCACCGGGAGCTCGTTCTCCGGCACGGGCACGGCACCGCAGCCGGGCTGGTCGGACCCGGGTCCGGCGCCGTCGCAATGAATGATGGGGATCGGCGTGCCCCAGTAGCGTTGGCGGCTGATGCCCCAGTCGCGCAGGCGCCAAGTGGTCTTCTTTCCGCCCAGGCCCTTGGCGGCCAGCGCCTTGGCAACGGCGTTGACGGCGAGCGAATGACTCAGGCCGCTGAAGTTGTCGGAGTTGATGGTCACGCTGCCTTGCTTGTCGGCGTACCAGTCCTGCCAGTGGTCGTAGTCGTAGTGTTTGCCGTCGACATGGATCACCTGCGTGATCAACAGCCTGTATTTCTTGGCGAACTCGAAGTCGCGCTGGTCATGGGCCGGCACGCCCATGACGGCACCGTCCCCGTAGCTCATCAGCACGTAATTGCCGACCCACACTTCGATGTCGGTGCCGGTCAGCGGGTGCTTGACGAACAGCCCGGTCGGCAGACCTTCCTTCTCGCGCGTGGCGATCTCGGCCTCGGTCGTGCCGCCGGCCTTGCAGGCCTCGATGAACGCGGCCAGTTCCGGGTTCGAGGCCGCGGCATGCGCAGCGAGAGGGTGCTCGGGCGCGACGGCACAAAAGCTCACGCCCATGATCGTGTCGGCCCGCGTCGTGAACACGTACATGCGCCCGTCCTGGATCAGCGCGCCGCTCGCATCGCGGATGTCGTGCGCAAAGGCGAAGCGCACGCCCTCGCTCCTGCCGATCCAGTTCTCCTGCATCAGCTTGACGCGCTCCGGCCAACCGGGCAGGCCGTCGGTGACTTCGCTGAGCAGTTCGTCGGCGTAGCGCGTGATGTTGAGGTAGTAGCCGGGGATTTCGCGCTTTTCGACCGGCGCGCCGGAGCGCCAGCCGCGCCCGTCGATGACCTGCTCGTTGGCCAGCACGGTCTGATCGACCGGGTCCCAGTTCACCACCTGAGTGCGGCGCTCTGCAATGCCGGCTTCCAGCATCTTCAGGAACAGCCACTGGTTCCAGCGGTAGTAATCGGGCGAGCAGGTCGTGATTTCGCGCGACCAGTCGATGGCCAGACCCATGGCCTGCATCTGGCCTTTCATGTGGGCGATGTTGGAGTGGGTCCACTGCGCCGGCGGCACGCCGTTCTTCATCGCCGCGTTCTCGGCGGGCAGGCCGAAGGCGTCCCAGCCCATCGGCATGAGCACGTTCATGCCCTTCATGCGCAGGTGGCGCGTGAGCATGTCGTTGATGGTGTAGTTGCGCACATGCCCCATGTGCAGCTTGCCGCTCGGGTAGGGCAGCATCGAGCAGGCGTAGAACTTGGGCCGGGCCGCGTCCTCGACAACCCGGTAGGCATCGCTCGCACGCCAGTGCGCTTGTGCGGCGGCCTCGATGGCGCGGTGGTCGTAGGGGGCGGGAGGGGGCGTGGCAGCGCTCATGCAAGGGCCGGTGCGCGGGCGCCGGGCTCGGAAAGGTCGTTCGATTTTAGGGGCGCTCTTTCGGCGCGCGGCCGTTCGGCACGGGGTCGGAGCGCCGCGCGCGGCCCCCGCGACCGCTGCCTGCGCAATGAATGCGATGTGTCGGGGCTTCGCGCGTGCCGGCCCGCGCGGGGCTCGTGTCGATCAAGTGACTGTGGCCGGCAGTCCGAGCACGTCGTCCATGCCGAACAGGCCGCGCGGCTGCCCCGCTAAAAAGCGCACCGCGCGCAGGCTGCCCTGCGCGTAGGTCGCGCGGCTGGCCGACTTGTGCGCGATCTCGATGCGCTCGCCGGTGCCGCAGAACATCACGGTGTGGTCGCCGACGATGTCGCCGCCGCGCACGGTGGCGAAGCCGATCGTTTGCGTATCACGCGCGCCGGTCGTTCCTTCGCGGCCATAGACCGCGCAATCTTGCAGATTGCGGCCCAGCGCACCCGCCACCACCTCGCCCATCGCGAGCGCGGTGCCGCTTGGCGCGTCCACCTTGTGGCGGTGATGCGCCTCGACGATCTCGACGTCGTAGCCCTCGCCGAGCGCCTTGGCGGCGATGGCCAGCAACTTCATCACCACGTTCACACCGACGCTCATGTTCGGCGCCATGACGATGGCGATGTCCTCGGATGCCGCCGCAATCGCCGCCTTGCCCGCCTCGTCGAAGCCGGTGGTGCCGACGACGAGCTGCACGCCGAGTTCACGGCACAGGCGAACGTGTTCAAGCGTGCCGTCCGGGCGGGTGAAGTCGATGAGTACCTGCGCATCGGCCAGCCCGGCGCGAAGATCGGCCCCGATCGGCACGCCGCTGGTCTGGCCGAGGAAGGCTGCGGCATCTTGACCGAGCGCCGGACTGTCGACAACGTCGAGTGCGCCGCTCAACACGCAGTCAGGCGAGGCGAGCACCGCCTCGATCAGTGTGCGGCCCATGCGGCCGGAGGCGCCGGCGATGGCGATGCGTCGCAGCGTCGTGCCCGCGATTCCTTGCCCGTCGGCCTCGGCAGCCTGCGAGCGCCGGTCGTTCGCCGCCAGCACGCGCGCGAAGTCGCCGCTGCCCGCTTCGCTCACCGCACCGCCTCCAGTGGCGGGTAGCTGCGCGTCGGGCCCTCGGGTGCGGACGCGGCCGCCGCGCCGGTGACGACCGGCTCAGCCGGGATAGGCAAAGCCTCCAGCTGTTCTTCGGTCAGTTGAAGTTTCGGCACGCGGCCGGTGCTCCGGGTGTCGATCGAGGCGACGAAGTCGCGCTCGCTGGGCAGTTCGTCGGCTTCGAAGGACTTCATGCCTTCGCCGTCGAACCGCACGGTAACGCGGCGCTGCTGATAGGGCGCGCCCTGCCGGCGGATGGTGAACACGTAGTCCCAGCGATCGGCGTGGAAAATGTCGGTCAGCAGCGGCGAGCCGAGGACGCTGCGAACTTCCGCGCGGGTCATGCCCGGCTTGATGGCTGCGGCCATCTCCTTCGTCACCACATTTCCCTGCACGATTTCCATGCGGTAGGGCGTGATCACGCCGAGAAAGCTGTCGGACGATTGAAGCGAGCTGCAGCCGGCAAGCGCCAGTGAGGCCAGCAGCAGCGCAGGCATGCGGGCGTGACGATGACGTGTTGAAGGCTGGCGCATGAGGTGGATGCAGGAGCAGGAACGGCCACCACAGCGGGGCGGCAAGCACCCGACGCAACACAGCGCGTCGGGGTCGATATCATCGGCAAATTCTAGTGGAGCCGCCTGCGGCCGAGGACAAGCCGATGAGCCACGCCGACGAACTCAAGAGCAGCGGCCTGAAGGCCACGCTGCCGCGCATCAAGATCCTCGAGGTGTTCCAGACTTCGAGCGTGCGCCACCTGACGGCGGAAGACGTCTACAAGCACTTGCTGACCGAAGGCTCCGACATCGGTCTGGCCACCGTGTACCGGGTGCTGATGCAATTCGAGCAGGCCGGTATTCTTTCGCGCAACCACTTCGAGTCCGGCAAGTCGGTGTTCGAGCTCAACGAGGGCCAGCACCACGATCATCTGGTGTGCCTCGATTGCGGCCGCGTCGAGGAATTCTTCGACGCCGAGATCGAAGCGCGCCAGCGCTCGGTGGCGCAGACCCGCGGCTACGCGCTGCAGGAACATGCGCTGTCGCTGTACGCGAATTGCACCAAGAATCCCTGCCCGCACCGGCCGGTGCGCAAATAGCATCGGCCGGCGAGCGACCGGCGCTCAGTCGGTGGATTCGCCGGCTTCGAGCGCGAGGCGGTGGCGGGCCAGAAACTCCTGGTAGGTATCGATGCCCCGCAGCTGCAGGATGGTGTTGCGCACGGCGGCCTCGACCAGCACAGCGAGGTTGCGGCCGGCGTCCACCGCGATCACCACCTTGCGCACGGGCACATCGATGACGGGCTCGAAGAGCGGCTCGTAGGGCAGCCGCTCGAACTCGCGCTCCAGCGTCTCGGTGCGCACCAGGTGCACGATGAGCTTCAAACGCATCTTGCGGCGCACCGCCGTCTCGCCGAAGATGGCCTTGATGTCGAGCAGGCCGATGCCGCGCACCTCCAGCAGGTTCATCAGCAACTCTGGGCAGCGGCCCTCGATGGCGGTCTGCGAGATGCGGTAGAGGTCCACCGCGTCGTCGGCCACCAGTCCATGCCCGCGCGAGATCAGCTCAAGGCCGAGCTCGCTCTTGCCCAACCCCGACTCGCCGGTGACCAGCACGCCCAGGCCCAGGATGTCCATGAAGACACCGTGGCGCGTGGTGCGGTCGGCAAAGTGCTGAGCCAGGTGCGTTCGAAGCACGTCGATCACATGGCCCGCCGGCTCGGCGGTTACAAACAGCGGTATCTCGGCGCGTTCGCACATCGCCACCAGTTGCTCGGGGGGCGGTTGGTTGTCGGCAATGATCACCACCGGCGGCTCGAGAGTGACGATGCGCGAGACGCGCCGGGCCTGATCTTCGGGCGAGCAGTCGAGCAGGTAGCGCACTTCACGCCGTCCGACGATCTGCACGCGGTAGGGGTGGATGTAGTTGAGGTAGCCGACGAGGTCGGCCGCCGACTGCGCGTCTCGCACCGCAAGCTCGTCGAAACGGCGCTCCGGGTGGGCATGACCGGCCAGCCACTCCCAGCGCAGGGCGGCACGGTGGGCCTCGAACAGCGCCTCGGCGCTGATGACGGTCGGCTTCATCGGTGACCGCGCCGCAGCCGGCGGGCGCGCTGCCCGGGGCTCAAGCGACCGACTTCAGCGGTTCCCAATTCGCGATCAGTTCGTGCAGCTTGGCGGCGTCCGGTTCGGCCTTCAGCTTCTCGCGCAAGCCGCGGTCGGACAGCAGTTCGGCGATCTCGGAAAGGATCTCGAGGTGACGCTGGGTGGCCGCCTCGGGCACCAGCAGGAAGATCAGCAGCGATACCGGCTCGTCGTCGGGCGCGTCGAAGCCGATCGGCTGCTGCATGCGGATGACGGCGGCCAGCGGATTCTTCAGGCCCTTGATGCGGCCGTGCGGAATGGCTACGCCGTGCCCCAGGCCGGTCGAGCCGAGGCGTTCGCGGGCGAACAGGTTGTCGGTGACCGTGGCGCGGGCAATTGCGTGGCGGTTCTCGAACAGCAGGCCGGCCTGCTCGAACACGCGCTTCTTGCTGGTGGCGTCCACGGCGACCAGAACATTGCTGGCAGGCAGGATGGCGGCGAGACGATTCATCGGATCGGGGTGTCGGTTTCGGCGGGCCTTGGCCGACACGTGGCTAGAACTGAAATGAAATTATAGGAAGCGCATCCAGCATGGGGAGATGCGCTGGCCGTTCACCCCGCATGCAGGTGGCAAGGGTTGCCGTGCGGCAACGGCTCCGGACGGCAGACCACGAAAAAGCGGCCTGGCGGCCGCTCCTGTGTGCGTCAGACCACGCCGCTTACTGCAGATCGGTCGCGTCGAGCCGTTTGGCCGACGCGTGGTGATGGTCTTGTACTCGGTCCTTGTGGCGGCAGACCTGGCGATCGAGCTTGTCCATCAGCTCGTCGATCGCGGCATACATATCTTCGTTGGCCGACTCGATGAAGATGTCCTTGCCCTTGGCGTGCAGGGTCACTTCGGCCTTCTGGCGCCTCTCCTTTTCCTTGAGCTTCTCCACGCTCAGCAGCACGTTGATGTCCACCACCTGATCGAAGTGCCGGGTAACACGGTCCAGCTTGGTGAGAACGTACTCGCGCAAAGAGGGGGTCACGTCGAGGTGATGTCCGCTGATCGTCAGGTTCATAAGCGCTCCTTTCACGGGGTTGGAAGGCAGAGCGCTCCGGCGGCCAGGCACGCCGGAGCGGTCGAATCCAGTGTGCGCCCCGGCTTGTCTCGTGACAAGCCGATGACCGGCCCTCCACAGGGCCGGCGCGGCCTTGCGCTGCGGAGCCCAATGCCATAATTCGCAGTCGAGTTTTCGGAGCATTCGTTGGACCTCACCCCGTCTCGGTGACCGTCCACTCCAACCGCCCCCGCGCCGCCCTGTGCGAGGGGTTGCCGGGAGTGAGGCGGTTGCCTTCTCCCGGCGCCTGACCCCTCCCGTCGGGCGCCATGCGCGGCGCGCCACGCCGCCCCGGTAGTTGGAGTACGCATGCTCAACGTCTTCACGCTCGCCAATGGCCGGCTGTTCCAGGAAGAGATCGAAAGCGCTGATGCGCTGGCCGACGTGCAGCCGGTGTGGGTCGATCTGGAAAACCCGACCGCCGAGGAAAAGGGCTGGATCGCCAGCCGCTTCGGCCTCGTCATCCCCGATGACATCGTCGACGACGACATCGAGGAATCCGCACGCTTCTACGAAGAAGACAACGGCGAGCTGCACATCCGCTCCGACTTCCTGGTCGACGAAGACGCCGGCCCCGAGCGCAAGGGGGCGCGCAACGTGCGCGTGGCCTTCATCCTGCGCGACAACGTGCTGTTCTCCGTGCACGTGATCGACCTGCCGGTGTTCAGGCTGCTGCGCATGCGCGCGCGGCGCATCCCGGCGCTGATCGAAGATGCCAAGGACGTGCTGCTCAAGCTCTACGATGCCGACGCGGAGTACTCGGCCGACTCGCTCGAGGGCATCTACGACGCCCTGGAGAAGGTCAGCACCCGCGTGCTGCAAAAGGAAGTCACCGATGCCGATGCCGCCGAAATCCTGGCGGCCATTGCGCGCCAGGAAGACCTCAACGGCCGCATCCGCCGCAACGTGATGGACACGCGCCGAGCGCTCAGCTTCATGATGCGCAGCCGGCTGCTCAATGCCGAGCAGTTCGAGGAATCGCGCCAGATCCTGCGCGACATCGACTCGCTCGACTCGCACACCGCCTTTCTGTTCGACAAGATCAACTTTCTGATGGACGCCACGGTCGGCTTCATCAACATCAACCAGAACCGGATCATCAAGATCTTCTCGGTGGCCAGCGTGGCGCTGCTGCCGCCGACGCTTATCGCCAGCATCTACGGCATGAACTTCCGGGTCATGCCCGAGCTCGACTGGAGCCTGGGTTACCCATTCGCGCTGGCGGTGATGCTTGCGAGCGTGGTCACGCCGTTCTGGTACTTCCGGCGCAAGGGCTGGTTGTAAGGGCTCGGTGGCGGCGCCGATGCGCTGCTGTCAGCGCCGGCGCAGCGTGAATTGCACGACGTCGGTGTTGCCCGTGGCGAACGCCGCCTGGCAGTACGCCATGTAGAACTCCCAGATGCGCAGGAAACGGGTGTCGAAGCCGAGGGCGAGCACTTGCCGCTCCTGGCTCGCGAAGCGCTCACGCCAGCGCGTCAGCGTCACGGCGTAGTCTTTGCCGAAGCACAGGCGCTGTTCCACCTCCAGACCGGCCTTGGCCGCTTCCGCCTCGAAGGCGCCGACGCTCGGCAGCAGGCCGCCCGGGAAGATGTACTGCTGGATGAAATCGGTGCTCCTGATGTAGCGCTCGAACAGATCTTCGCGGATGGTGATGCTCTGGATGCAGGCACGGCCGCCCGGCACCAGCTTGTCGTGCACGGTTCGGAAAAAGTCCGGCCAGTACTCACGCCCGACGGCTTCGAACATCTCGATCGAGACGATTGCATCGAAAGGCCCGTCGGGGATGTCGCGGTAATCCTGGAAGCGCAGGTCGGCGCGCTGCGTGAGCCCCCCGCGTGCCAGGCGGGCCTGCGCGTGGTCGAGCTGCTCGGAAGACAGCGTGACGCCGGTGACATGCGCGCCGAAATCGCGCGCCGCAACTTCGGCCACGCCACCCCAGCCACAGCCGATTTCGAGCACACGTGCACCCGCCGCCACGCCGACCTCGACCAGGGCGCGCCGGATCTTGGCGAGCTGGGCTCGCTCGGTCGGCTGCCGGGTGTCGCCGGCGAACCAGGCGCTCGAGTAGCTCATCGTCTCGTCGAGCCAGAGCCTGTAGAAGGCGTTGCCGAGGTCGTAGTGGGCGTGGATGTTCTTTCTGGATCCGGCGCGCGAATTGCGGTTGAACCGGTGCCGGACGCGGTGCAGCAGCGAGCCCCACCAGCTGCCGTAGACCACCCTTTCGATCTCGTTGCGATTGGCGATGAACAGCTCGAGCAGCGCCGGCAGGTCGGGTGTGCTCCAGTCCCCGGCGATATAGCCCTCGGCAAAGCCGATGTCGCCGCTCGCAAGCGCGGCACCGCAGACGTTCCAGTTGCGCAGGTGGATCAGCGCGCGCGTGTCGCTGTCCTCGTGCAGGCTGCCGAAGCGTGCGCTGGAGCCGTCGGGCAGGTGTACGTCGAGCTGGCCGTGGCGCAGGCGCGAGAGCAGGCGGAAGACGGCACGCGCCGAGGCTGGCGCCGAGGGCGGAAGCGCGCCGGCAACTGCAAAGGGTGCGCCGCGATCGAGGACGTTCTGCGAGGAAGAGGGGGAGTTCATCGAAAGGAAGCGTTCAGCGGGTGACGAAGCCGCGGGGCGGGACGGGTTTGCCGAAGAAGGGCACGCGCTTGCACCACAACTGCAGCGCCTGCCAGTGGATGCGCGCAATCACCGTGAGCGTCATGAGCGGCATGCCCCGAAAGGCGCGGCGCAGGCTGGCTGCATCGAGCGGCACAAGAGTGCCGCTGACGCGCGTCTGCAGCAGCAGGCCTTCGTCGTCGTCGTGATCGATGCGGGCGACGAGGTGGCCGGTGGCATCCGGGTGTTTACGGGCCGCGGTGGCCGCCGGATGCGCGCTGCGCATGAAGCGGAAACGGTAGCGGCCGCTGACGGCGCAAAAGGGCGAGACATGAAACACCTTGGCGGCGGTCTGCTCGCTGCCCCAGCCCAGGCCATCGCCGCTTAGCAGGTAGCAGTGCCGTTCGCCGAAGGTGTTGTTGACCTCGGCGACGATGGCCGCCAGCGAGCCATCGCTGCGGTGCGCATACCAGAAGCTCACCGGCTTGAACGCGTAGCCGAGCACGCGGGGGTAGGCCTGCAGCCAGACCTCGCCTTGCGCGTCATCGATGCCTTCGCCCGCCAGCAGTTCGTCGAGCCAGGCCAGCGCGTCGCCGCGGCCATCGCCGTGGTCGGCATCGTGAAAGGCAATCAGGCCGAAGCGGTTGCGCGGCAACGCGGCCTCGGGCTGACGTCGCAGGCTGCGAAGGGGAAGCAGCAGGAAGTAGGTGGGGTAGGTGAACGCGTGCCGCACCGGGCGCAGCCGCAGGTGACGGACGGTGCCGAAAGCAATCAGCGCGCGTGTCGCCGGGGCCATTGCGGGGGCGCCCGCGCACTCGCTCGCCGGTCTGCCCGGAGGGTCCGCAGCGCCGTACCCTGGCGTTTCAGCCTGTTCGGTCGAGCCTGCGGGCGGGGCGCCAGCGGTGTTCGACGCTGCGAAGCGCAACGCGTGCTTCATGCGATCTCTCGCTGCGCGCGCGGGGCGGCATGTCGCTCGGGCGCACCGGCTTCGCCGAGCAGCGCCTCGGCTACGGCCAGCCCCGATGTCAGGCCGTCTTCGTGAAAGCCGTAGCCGGTCCAGGCGCCGCAGTACCAACTGCGCCGGCGGCCTTGAATCTCCGGCAGGCGGCGTTGTGCCGCCAAGGCGGGGGCATCGAACACCGGGTGGGCGTAATCGAAGCGGCCCAGCACGCTGGCTGGCGCCGGTTCACGCCCCGGATTCAGCGAAACGACCACGTCCTGTGCGAAAGGCAGGGGCTGCAGCCGGTTGATCCAATAGTGCAGGCAGACGCCAACCTGCTCGCCCGAGTCGCTCGCCGCGCGCTCGTAGTTCCACGCAGCCCACGCTCGCCGACGCGTGGGCAGGACGCTCGTGTCGGTGTGCAGCACCGCGTGGTTGGCGTGGTAGCGGATCGCCCCGAGCACCGCGCGCTCGGCCGGCGCGGCATCGGCCAGCAGCGCCAGCGCCTGGTCGCTGTGGCAGGCGAAGACCACCTCGTCGAAACGCTCGGTGCCGCCGCGGCGCGTGACGACCTGGACGCCGCCTTCGCTGCGAAGCACTTGCAGGACCGGCGTGGCCAGCCGCACATCGGGCAGGCGCTGCAGCAGCTTGTCCACATAGTGCTTCGCGCCGCCGCGCACCGTGTACCACTGCGGCCGATCGGTGATCTGTATCAGGCCGTGGTTGTGGCAAAAGCGGACCATCGTCGCCACCGGAAAGCGCAGCATCTGGTCGGTCGGGCAGGACCAGATGCAGCCGAGCATCGGCAGCAAATACCAGTCGCGAAACTCGCCGCTGAAGCGCTGCTCGCGCAGGAAATCCCCGATCGACTGTTCGAGTTCGATGCCGTCGCCCCGCTCCGCGAGCGCTCGGGCCACGCGGTTGAAGCGCAGCAGGTCAATCAGCATGCGCCAAAAGCCCGGCCGCAGCAGGTTGCGCCGCTGTGCAAACACGCTGCCCAGGTCGCAACCGCTCCATTCGAGCCCGGCATCCGGTACTTGCACCGAGAACGACATCTCTGACGCCACGCTCGCCACCCCGAGTTCGTCGAACAACGCCACCAGCTTCGGGTAGGTGCGGTGGTTGAAGACGAGGAACCCGGTATCGACGCCGTGCGTCGCCGGCCCGTGCGCGCCGGGCAGCGTGACATCGACCGTGTGCGTGTGGCCGCCGAAGTGGCTGCCCGCCTCGAACAGGGTCACCGCGGCGCGGTTCGGCTCTCGCGGGTCGCACAGACGATGGGCAGCGGCCAAGCCCGAGATGCCTGAACCGATGACGGCGATGCGGCGCTGCGCGCTCATCGGCTGGCTTCCCGAGCGGCGGCCCCGCCCGGAAGCGAGGCGGCACGGTACGGCACAGTGGGGAGAGCCGCGCCGCGCCTTCCAGCGAAAAGGCGCTTCAATCTGCCTTCGCCTCGAGCAGCCGCTCGATCTCCTGAACCAGCACGCGGTCCTGCGGATCGACGCGGCTCGCGTAGCTTTTCACCGTCCGGCCATCACGGCCGATCACGTACTTGTGGAAGTTCCAGACCGGCGTCTGGCCGGTGCGCCGCGCCAGCTCGCGGATCAGCGGGTTGGCGGCGCTGCCCTTGACGGTCGTCTTCGCGAACATCGGAAACTGCACGCCGAAGGTGTTCTCGCAGAAAGCAGCAATGTCGCCATTGCTGCCGGGTTCTTGGTCGCCGAAATCGTTGGTCGGAAAGCCGAGCACGACGAGTCCGCGCGAGCGAAAGCGGTCGTTCAGCGCTTCCAGGCCCTGGTACTGCGAAGTGAAGCCGCAGAAACTGGCGGTATTGACCAGCAGCACCACCTTGCCTGCGTACTGGCACAGGTGCTGGGGCTTTTCGTCCTGCAGGCGCGGGAAGCTGTGGTCGAGCAGCGGGCCGCAGGCGGGGGCGGCCTGCCCCGCGCCGGCCGTGCCGAGGCACAGTACGAGCGCGATGCTGCGTGCGGCGCCGCGAAAGTCGCCGATCAGCCGAATCGAAGGCCGGCCAAGATAGAAATTTGTCTTGGTCATGACGGGGTTCTAAACTGCATGATGCTCAAACACTGCGTTGAACAACGATGATTGTCCTGGACATTCTCCATCACCTTCGTTTCCGGCTGCGAGCCGCTGGCCGGGTTGCCCGTCATGAATCAGCATGACCCGCGGCAGCCCGGACTGCTTTCGATCGCCGCCGTGGAGCGCGACACCGGCCTGAGCAAGGACACCTTGCGCGTCTGGGAGCGCCGCTACGGCTTTCCGGCTCCCGCCCGCGACGTTTTCGGGGAGCGCGCCTATTCGGCCGAGCAGGTCGAGCGGCTGCGCATCATCAAGCGGCTGATGGACGCCGGCCACCGGCCGGGGCGCATCGTGGCGCAGCCCATCGAAGCGCTGCAGCGGCTCGGCGATCCCGAAACGCCGGTCGAGTCCGGCGCTTCGGCGGCCTTGCCCGATCTGCGCGCCTACGTCGACCGTGTGCGCGCTCACGACGTGGAAGGGCTGCGGCGCGAACTGGCGCAGGCGCAGTTGCGGCTCGGGCTGGGGCGATTCGTGGTCGAGATCATCTCCCCGCTCAATACGCTGGTCGGCGATGCATGGATGCGCGGGCACCTCGAGATCTTCGAGGAGCACCTCTACACCGAGTCGCTGCAGGTCGTGCTGCGCAAGGCCATCGACAGCGTGCCGGTGCCTCACCCGGGCAGCCACCCGCTGGTGCTAATGAGCACCTTCCCGAACGAGACGCACGCAATCGGGCTGCTCATGGCCGAGGCGTTGTTCCTGCTGGAGGGTTGCCGCTGCGTGAGCCTGGGGGCGCAGACACCGATCTGGGACACCGTGCTGGCGGCCACCGCGCTGCGTGTGGACATCGTGGCCATTGCCTTCACGGCCGTCCTCACGCCGGCCGTTGTAACGGAAGGACTGACCGAGTTGCGCGGCAAACTGCCCCGCTTGGTCGATGTGTGGGCCGGCGGCGCCGCGCCGGTGCTGCACCGGCGGCCGATTCAGGGCGTCACTGCAATCGCGTCGCTGGCGCAGATTGCGGAAGAGGTACGACGCTGGAAAGCCGCGCGATCGTAGGCAGGTCGGGGGCATGGAGCGCCGAATGCTCCTCACTGCACGTCAAGCTCAGGCCACGGTCTTCGAGACCCTGTGGTAAATGTGAAATACCCCACACCTACAATTCCTCTGGCTACAAGGAGGTCGCCGTCATGCTTTACCCCGAACTCTTCAAGCAGCTCGAATCCGTCCGCTGGAACATGGACAAGGACATCCCCTGGGACCAGTTCGACGCCAGTCTGCTTTCCGATGAGCACGCCCAGACGATCAAGATGAACGCGATCACCGAGTGGGCGGCGCTGCCGGCCACCGAGATGTTCCTGCGCGACAACCGCGACGACAGCGATTTCTCTGCCTTCATGAGCGTGTGGTTCTTCGAAGAACAAAAGCATTCGCTGGTACTGATGGAATACCTGCGGCGCTTCAGGCCCGATTTCGTGCCGACCGAGGCCGAACTGCACGAGGTGCGCTTCGAGTTCGATCCTGCGCCGGCGCTGGAAACGCTGATGCTGCATTTCTGCGGCGAGATCCGCCTGAATCACTGGTATCGGCGGGCCGCCGAATGGCACAGCGAGCCGGTCATCAAGGTCATCTACGAGACGCTGGCGCGCGACGAAGCCCGCCACGGCGGTGCTTACCTGCGCTACATGAAGCGCGCCATGAACAAGTTCGGCGACGAGGCGCGCGCCGCCTTCACCAAGGTCGGCGTGCTGATGGCCAGCGCGCGGCGCACCGCGCAGGCGCTGCACCCGACCAATCTGCATGTCAACGAGGCGCTGTTCCCGCGCGATACCGTGCAGTCACGCCTGCCCAACCCCGAATGGCTCGAGGCCTGGCTCGACAAGCAGATCCAGTTCGACGCCGTATGGGAAAGCAAGGTGGTCGAGCGCATCCTGCACAACCTCAGCCTGCTGATGGAGCGCAGCTTCGCCAGCGTGCAGGAGCTCAACCGCTACCGCAAGGAACTCACGCAGTCGCTGGCCGCCGCGGCTGCGGCGCGCGGTCCGCAGCCGACCTGATCGACGTCGCGGACGGTCAGCGCGTCGAGCGTTTCAACGCGACGCAGCGAGGCGCTGCTGATCTGCCTTGCGGTCCGCCGCCACCATCTGCGCGCTGGGCCGTTGCTCGATCAGCTTCACATAGGCTTTTCAGTCGATGCCGGCCGCGGTCACTAGATCGGTGCCGTACACACTTTTCCGGCAGCGGCGAACTGAAGAAGGCTTGCGGGTAGAGCTGGCGCACCGAGAGTTCGCGTGATCATCGAATCGCTCCTTCGGAGGGGTGCCGCGCAGTCTAGGTCGAAGCCTGTCGGCGGTTGCCGCCAGAGTGACAATGAACCGGTGAATCTGCCTTTGCCTGCCTTCTGCGACAAGCTCTGCACGCGTGACGCGCTCCTGCCGCGCCTGCAGGCGCTGGCCCGCCCGGTGGTGTTCACCAACGGCGTGTTCGACCTGCTGCACCGCGGCCACGTGACCTGTCTTGCGCAAGCGCGCGCCCTCGGCGGCAGCCTGATGATCGGCCTCAACAGCGATGCCTCCGCACGCGGCCTCGGCAAGGGCCCCGGGCGCCCGCTCAACGGCGACGCCGACCGCGCCACCGTGCTGGCCGCGCTGGAAAGCGTGGACCTGGTGACGCTGTTCGACGAGGCCACGCCGGTCGAACTGCTGGCGCTGGTGAAGCCCGACCTCTACGTCAAGGGCGGCGACTACGACATCGAGACGCTGGCCGAAACCGCGCTGGTGCGCAGCTGGGGCGGCCGGGCGATCGCCATTCCCTTCGTCGCGGGCTACTCGACCACTTCGCTGGTGCGCCGCATCCGCGGCTGAGCCAGCAGCCAGCCCAGCGCGGCGCCGGCCACTGCGCCGGTAGTGTGCGCGAGCGGCGCGACCGGGATGTCCCAGCCGTCGGGATAAGCCAGGGGCCCTTGCCACGGCGCCTCGAAGAGCAGCTTGGAGCCGAGCACTGCGGCGATCACCCCACCCACTCTTCGCTGCGCTGCGGTGCCCTGGCGCAGCAGCACCGCAGCCACCACCGCCACGCCGCCGTGCAGCACCCCTGACAAGCCGCCATAGCGCAGCAGCTCCGGCATGAGCAGCAAGCCGACGTGCGTCAGCGGCCAGGCCAGCGCCCAGGCCAGCGCGGCGCGCGCATCGACCCGAGCCGCGACGCCGAGCGCGATGACGAGCACGCCCCCGATCACATTGGCAACCAGGTGCAGCGTGCTCAGATGCACCCAGGCCGCGCTCCATGCACGCCACGGCTCGCCGGGCCAGAGCGCCGGCCGCCAGCTAAGCACAGTGGCCGCGGCGGGATCGGTGGCAATGAAGAGGCTGGGCAGCAGCAGCACGGCACCGACCAGGCACCAGGCGAGCGTGCCGACCGGTGCACGCGTCATGACAGTCAGTTCAACCTCGCGGGGGTGCTCGGCGTGGCCATCGGTTGCCTGTCGCATCGCTCCGGGCTGAGTGTTCGGCTCGGACATGCTGGCATTCGGTCGCCTACCGCGCGACGCCTGCGCAAGGACATCGCCGCGTGGCCCGGGGCCACGTCATGGCGGGCCGAAAACCGCTCGAACCAGCGCCCGCACCGCGTCGCGCTCCACCTTGTGGCTGCCGGCATCGAACTGCGTGGGCGCTTCGTCCAGCCGCGCCCGGTGCTGGGCGCGGCGCAGCTCGCGGTAGGCATCGGCGGCGGCATGGCCGACGCCGGCCGGCAACAGGCCGCGCGCCTCGGCGAGCTGCAGCAGCGCGATGTTGCCGACGTCCTCGCGCAGCGGCGGGTGCTCGGCGCTGTGCGCGAGCACGAGGGTCTGCACCGCGAACTCGACATCCATCATGCCGCCCTCGCCATGCTTCACGTCGAAGCGCGGCGGGCCGTCGGCGCGGGGCAGTGGATGCGCAGCACGCACGCGCTCGCGCATCGTTTGAACCTCTTCGCGCAGGGCCTGCGGATCGCGCGGCGCGGCCAGCACCGCCCGGCGCACCGCCTCCACTCTCGGCGCCAGACTCGGTTCGCCGGCGCACCAGCGCGCGCGCGTGATGGCCTGGTGCTCCCAGGTCCAGGCGGTGTTGCTGCCGCGCTGGGTCTGGTAGCGCTCGAACGCCGCGATCGAGGTGACCAGCAGACCGGAATTGCCGTTGGGCCGCAGCGCCGTGTCGATGTCGAACAGCTCGCCGGCCGGCGTGCGCAAGGTCAGCCAGTTGACCAGCTTGCGCGTGAAGGCGGCGTAGACCTCGGCCGCGCGGTCGGCGTCGGGCTCGTCGGCGTCGTCGAACAGGAACACCACGTCGAGGTCCGAGCCGTAGCCCAGTTCCTTGCCGCCGAGCTTGCCGTAGGCGACCACGGCATAGCGCGGGTCGTCGCGATGTCGCTGCCGAAGGTGCTGCCAGGCCCAGCGGATGGCGCAGTCGAGCGTGGCGTCGGCCAGCGCCGAGAGGTCGTCGGCGACCTGCTCGACCGTGAGCTGGCCTTCGACGTCTCGCACCAGGGTGCGGAACACCTCGGCATGGTGGGCGCGGCGCAGCGTGTCGAGCAGCGACTCCTCGTCGGCCTGGCCGCCGCGGGTCCAGGCGCCGTGGCGCTCGTGCAGGTCGCGCAGATAGGCCTCGCGTTCGAAGCGCACGCTGAGCGCGCGCGCATCGGCCAGCTCGTCGATCACGCCGGGGTAGCGCATCAGGTAGCGCATCGGCCAGCGGGCGAGGCCGAGCAGGCGCAGCAGCCGCGCCAGCACCTCGGGCCGCTCGGCGAGCAGGGCCAGGTAGCTCTCGCGGCGCAGGAGCGGTTCGATCCAGTCGATGAAGCGCAGCATCGGCTGGTAGTGGGCCGCGTCGCGCGCCGGCGATGCTTCCGAATGCGGTGCGGTCGCGGCAACCGAGACGGCGGCGCGGGCGATCAGCCGGGCCAGGCGCTGCTTGGTCTCGTCGCGCAGCAAGGCCACCTTGGGCGTTGCGCAGAACGTCTTCACGCGCTCGGCGATCGGTGCCGGCAGCCGGCTCAGGAAGGCTTCGCTGTCCAGCGCCGGCGGCGGCCCGCCGCAGCGCTTGCAGTCGCCGTTGGCCGTGGGCGCGCGGCCGTCGTGCAGCAAGGCGTCGAACTCGGTCGCGACGAACTCGCGGTGGCCGCACAGCGTGTCGAGCAGCTCGCACGCGTCCTCGCGGCAGGCCAGGCCCATGGAGCGCGCGATCCAGCCGAGATCGGCGTCGTCGGTCGGCAGCACGTGGGTCTGCTGGTCGTCGAGGTACTGGATGCGGTGTTCGAGGCGACGCAGGAAGCGGTAGGCCTCGCCGAGCCTCAGGGCCGTGTCGGGCTTCATCACGCCCACGGCGACCAGCCGGTCGAGTGCAGCGAGCGTCGAGCGCGTGCGCAGCTCGGGGTACTGACCGCCGCGCACGACCTGCAGCAATTGCACGGTGAACTCGATCTCGCGGATGCCGCCGCGAGAGAGTTTCACGTCGTTGGCGCGTTCGGGCCGGCCGGCCGCGCGCTTGGCCGCCTCGTCGCGGATCTTGCGGTGAAGCTGGCGCAGGCCCTCGAACACGCCGTAGTCGAGGTAGCGGCGGAACACGAAGGGCACGACCACGTCGCGCAGGCCCAGCGCCTCGCCGTTGCTCATCGCCGAGGCGGGCGCCACGACGCGGCTCTTGAGCCACGCGAAGCGTTCCCACTCGCGGCCCTGCACGAGAAAGTATTCCTCCAGCATGGCCAGGCTCACCACCGCGGGCCCGGAGTTGCCGTTGGGGCGCAGCGCGAGATCGACTCGGAAGACGTTGCCGTCTTCGGTGGTCTCGCCGATCAGCGCGTAGAGCGTGCGGGCCACCTGGCTGAAGTACTCGTGGCCGGTGACGATGCCGCGGCCTTCGGCTCGCCCGGCGGTGGGGCCGTCTTCCTCGTAGACGTAGATGAGGTCGATGTCGGACGACACATTCAGCTCGCGCGCGCCGAGCTTGCCCATGCCCAGCACCCAGAAGCACGAGCGCATGCCGTCGGCGCGCAGTGGTGCGCCGTGCTTCGCGTCCTGTTCGTCGAAGGCCTGCGCCAGAGCGCGGTCGAGCGTCACCTCGGCCAGCAGGCTCATGGTCCGGGTCACGGCATCGAGCGGCAGCTGCGCCTCGACGTCCAGCACGGCCAGGCGTTCGAGGACGAGCTGGCGCGCCACGCGCAGGGCGGCGGGCAGGGCCCGACCGCCGTTGACGAGGGTGTCGATCAGCGCGTGGATCGAGTCGCGCGAGGGCAGGCCCGGCGGCAGCAGCGCGAGTTCGCCGGCGTAGCGGCGGCGGATGCGTTGCACGAAGCGCGAATGATCGGCCCGCGCATTGCCAAGCGCGATGGAGGTGGCGCGACCGGCGTTGGCCGCCGATGCTTCGGACGAGGAAACCGTCATCTGTGCTTCGAGGCTGTGCTAGCGTGGCGGCCGTTCACGGCGCGGTGCCGGCTCGCGGCGGAGCGATTCGGGACGCATGGAACGGTACCGAGCCGTATGAAGTCGTACAAGCGCCGTACGGGCGCGTGCGGGAGCGGAGTCGTCCGGTACCCGGTGCCCTGCCGATCACGCTTTCGCCAATGCTGACCATCCCGCCTTCCCCCCGCGCCCGCCGCGATGCCAGCCCCGGCACGCAGCGGGTTTCGCGCGCCGGCTGGTTGACGGCGCTGCGCTGGCTGGCGGCTGCGTTGTTGTTCTTGTGCAGCCTCGTGGTCGCGGCCTGGCTCATTCTTCAATGGGGCATTCTGCCGCGTATCGAACACTGGCGTCCGCTGCTGGAAGCCCGCGCGAGCGAGGCTCTGGGCGTGCCGGTGCGCATCGGTGTGATCAGCGTCACGCACGACGAGGGCGGGCTGCGCTGGGCGCGCGCGATCGAGCTGCGCGATGTCGTGCTGAACGAGCCGGCGGGCACTGGCGCCGCGCCGACGCCGGCGCCGTCTGCCGGACCGACCGAGCTTCAGCCGTCCGCATCGGCGGCGGTGCGTGAAGCGCTGCACCTGCCGCGCGTGCGCATCGCGCTGTCGCCGACCTCGCTCCTGCCCGGCTGGGACGGGCACTGGCGGCTGCGCTTCACGCAGTTGCGGATCGAGGGCGCCCGGCTCGAGCTTCGCCGCGATGCGCAAGGCCGCATTCGCCTGGCCGGGCTGCCGCCGCAGGGCGAGGGCGGCGGCGACGGCCGTGCCGAGGACTGGTTCTTCAGCCAGCCCGACTTCATCCTCGAAGACGCCACGCTCACCTGGTTCGATGAGCAGCGTGCCGCAGTGCCGGTGGTGCTGAGTGATGTGGACCTGACCGTGCGCAACGGCGCGCGCCGCCACGTGCTGAGCCTGAAAGCGACGCCGCCGCCGGACTGGGGCGCGCGCTTCACGCTGCAGGGCGATTTCACGCAGCCGCTGCTTGCGGGCACCGGCGGCGGCAGTTCGGGCGTGCTGGCGCGACCCGGCGATTGGCGGCAATGGCGCGGCACGCTGCAGGCCGGATTCGCGGCCATCGACCTGGCGGCGCTGCGCCCGCACGCCGAGCTGCCGTTCGGGCTGGAAAGCGGTCGTGGCGCCTTGAGCACCGAACTCGATGTTCGGCAGGCGCGCGTGCTGGGCGCTCGCACCGAACTGGGTCTGCGCGATGTCGTCCTGCGGCCCGATCTTCAGGGGCAGGCGCAGGGTCAGCCGCTGGTCTTTTCCGAAATGTCCGGGCGCCTTGGCGGCCGGCTCGACAGAACGGTGGACGGCCAACCGACGGGCGGCGAGATCGCGGCCGAGCGCTTCGGTTTCACCACCGCCGACGGTGAGGTCTGGCCTGCCGGCGACGCGCGGCTGCGCTGGCGCAGCGGCGCCGACGGTGCAGTGGCCGGTGGCGAGCTTCGAGCCGATCGGATCGATCTCGCTTTGCTCCACCAGACGCTGGCCCGGCTGCCGCCCGGCTGGCTCGACGACCCCCTGCGCGAGCGACTGAGCTCGCTGGACCCGGGCGGCGTGGCCAGCGACGTGCAGGCGAGCTGGGACGGCGCGCTGCATGCGCCGGCTCGCTACCGGCTGCAGGCCCAACTCGCCGGGCTGCGGCTCGCCGCCGAAGCTGCGGCCGCAAGCATCGAACCGTCGGCCGCGGCAGCCTCCGGCGCCGTCGTGCTCGGCCGGCCCGGCGTGTATGGCGCGGACGTGGAACTGCAGGCGACCGAAGCGGGCGGCAGCGCGCGCATCGCCCTGCGTGGAGGCGCCCTCGAGTTCCCGGGCGTGTTCGCACAGCCGCGGGTCGAGCTCGACGAACTCAGCGCGGCGCTGAGCTGGCGCATCGATTCAGGCCCTGCCGGCGGCGCGCCGCAGCTCGAGCTGCGCGCGCGCGACGTGCGTTTTGCCAATGCCGATGCGCAGGGCGAGTTCGATGCGACCTGGTCCACTTCAGGGCCGAGTGCACCCCCGGCAACTGCGGCTGTGCCTGCCCACGCCGCAGCTGCCAGCGCTGCAGCGGCAGCCGGCTCCGGCCGCCTGCCCGGCGTGCTCGACCTGCAGGGCCGCTTGAGCCGAGCCCAGGCCACCCGCGTGGCCCGCTATCTGCCGCTGCACATTCCGGTTCGCGTGCGCCGCTATGTCGAACAGGCGGTGCAGGGCGGGCGCGCGACGGCGGTCGATTTCAAGCTGCGTGGCGACTTGCGCGATTTCCCGTTTGCTGCGGGTGCGCGAGCGCAAGCTGCGAATGGCGAGTTCCGTGTCGCCGCGCAACTGCAGGGCATGCGCCTGGCCGTCCTGCCCGACGAGACCGCTGACGCCGGGGGCGCTGCCGGCTCCGCTGCGGCCAATGCGCGCGCCTGGCCGGTCTTCAGCGAAGTGCAGGGCGAACTGGTACTCGAGCGCCGGGCCATGGTGCTGCGCGGGCTGCAGGGCCGGCTCGCCTCGGTGGGCAGCGGCGCATTGAGGGTCCGCGGCGTGCAGGGCGGTATCGCCGATTGGGACCGCCAGGCGACGCTGCGGCTCGAAGGCCAGAGCAGTGGCCCGCTGGCCGACGCGCTGGCGTTCGTGAACAGCACCCCCGTGGGCGGCTGGATCGGCGATGCGCTGGCGCAAACCAGCACGGGCGGCGTGAACCAGGCGCCGCTGGCGCTGCAACTCGCGCTGAACATCCCACTGCAGGGCGATGCAGCCGGCCGCCAAACCGGTGACGAGGTGGCGAAGGGCGCGGCGAGCGGTGCCCGCGAGGGCCTGCCGCGCTCGGCGGTCGGCCAAGCGCCGGCCCGCGTGCGCGGCAGCCTCGTGCTGGCCAGCAATGATCTGCGCCTGCGCCCTGACCTGCCGTTGCTGGCCAACGCCAAGGCGCGCATCGCTTTCACCGAGAACAGTTTCGTGCTCACCAACGGCAGCGCCGACGTGCTCGGCGGCCAGGCCAGCGTGCAGGGCGCTCGGCAGGACGACGGCGGCCTGCGCTTCGACGTGCAGGGCACCGTCAGTGCCGAGGGCTTGGCGCACGCCACCGAACTCGGGGCCTTGGCCCGTGCTGCCGCGCCGTTCAGCGGCCAGACCGGCTACCGCCTCGCGCTCGGCTTCGCGAACGGCCAGACCGAATGGCAGCTCGACAGCGACCTCGTTGGCCTGGCCGCAGATCTTCCGGTGCCGTTGCGCAAGAGCGCGCAGGAGGCGTGGCCGCTGCGCGTGCGGGCCGCTGCGCCGGCCGGGCTGGCGCCGGCTGCGGGAGAGGCGGCGCGCGATCTCCTGAGTGTCGATCTCGGCGCCGAAGGGGCACGCGTGCTGCAGGCGCGCTGGCTGCGCGAACTGGCGCCAGGCGGTACGCGCGTGCTCAGCGGCGGCATCGGTGTCTTCGAGGCGGCACCCCAACCGGCTCGGGGCGTGGCGGCCAGCATCAATGTGCGCCATCTCGATGTGGACGCCTGGCAGCGTCTCGCCGAAAGCTGGGGTTCGGATGCCGGTACCGGTGCCCAGGCGAGCGCGGCGGCGGGCGCCTTCGACGCCGGCTATGCGCCGAGCTCACTGGCCTTGCAGGTGCAGACGCTGAAATTCGGCGGCCGGCAATTCAATGGCGTGGTCGCCGGGCTGTCGCGTGGCCAGGGGGCCGAGTCGGCGCTGTGGCGGATCAACGTCGACGCCCGCGAACTGCACGGCTACGGCGAATATCACCCGGCCGGCGTGCGCGGCGCCCAGGGTGCCGGGCGCATCCATGCCCGGCTGACCCGGCTCGCCTTGCCGCAGAGCGAGGCCGACGCCGTGGGCTCGCTGCTCGAGGAAGCGCCGCCCACGCGACTGCCGGCGCTGGATGTCGCCATCGATGACCTCGAGCTGCGCGGCAAGCGCCTGGGTCGCTTCGAGATCGTGGCGCACAACCGCCTGCTGCCGGGCGGCGCGGCCGGCTGGCAGCTCGAGCGGCTGGGGCTCACCACGCCCGACGCGCGGTTCAGTGCCTACGGTGAATGGGTTGCACCCGCGAGCCCGGGCGCGCGCCGCCGTGCGGTGCTCGACTTCGAACTCGATGTGGCCGATGGCGGCGAACTGCTTGCGCGGCTCGGCCAGGCCGGCGTGGTGCGCGGCGCCAAGGGAAAGCTGGGCGGGCAGATCAGCTGGCTCGGCTCGCCGCTGGCCATCGACTATCCCAGCCTGGCGGGGCGCGTGAACATCGCCTTCGATGGCGGGCAGTTCCTGCGTGCCGACCCGGGCATCGCCAAGCTGCTCGGGGTGCTGAGCCTGCAGTCGCTGCCGCGCCGCCTGTTGCTCGACTTCCGCGACGTGTTCGAGCAGGGTTTCGCCTTCGACAGCGTCAGCGGCGATGCCACTCTCGAACAGGGCGTGGCCAGCACCCGCAACCTGCGCATGCGCGGCGTCCAGGCGGTGGTGCTCATGGAAGGCAGCGCCGACACCGTGCGCGAGACGCAGGACCTGCAGGTGTGGGTGGTGCCCGAGATCAACGCCGGCGCCGCCTCGCTCGCCGTGGCGGTCATCAACCCTGCCGTCGGCCTGGGCAGCTTCCTCGCACAATGGCTGCTGCGCCGCCCGCTGGCACTGGCCGGCACGCGCGAGTTTCACGTCACAGGGCCGTGGGCCGAGCCTGAGGTCGAGCGCATCGAGCGGGGTCTCGGCGAGGCGCCGCCGATGCTCGACACGCCGGCGCCCGTGCCGCCCGAACCCATGCCGGGCCAATGACAAACCAGGAGACGCGATGAAGATCGCTGCCGTGCAGATGCTGTCCACGCCCCGCGTGGAAGACAACCTCGCCAAGGCGCGCGCGCTGATCGGACAGGCGGCCGCGGCCGGCGCCGAACTGGTGGCGCTGCCCGAGTACTTCTGCCTGATGGGCCGGCGCGAAACCGACAAGCTCGACATCGCCGAGCAGCCCGGCGACGGGCCGATCCAGCGCATGCTCGCCGACACCGCCCGCGAGTACGGCGTGTGGCTGGCCGGCGGCACGCTGCCGATGCGCATCGAGGGGCGCAGCGACCGCGTCAACAACACCCAGCTCGTGTTCGCGCCTGACGGCAATGTGGCGGCGCGCTACGACAAGATCCACCTGTTTCGCTTCAACGACGGCGAGCGCCGGCACGACGAAACGGCGACCCTGGTGGCCGGCAGCGAGCCGGTGGCTTTCAAGCTCACCGATCGGTCAGGCCAGGACTGGCGCGTGGGCCTGAGCATCTGCTACGACCTGCGCTTTCCCGAGCTCTACCGCGCACTCACGCAGCCGCCCTGCGACCTGCTGCTGGTGCCCGCGGCCTTCACTTATCCAACCGGCGAAGCGCACTGGGAGCTGCTGCTGCGCGCGCGCGCGGTCGAGAACCAGTGCATGGTGCTGGCACCGGCCCAGGGCGGGGCGCACGAGAACGGCCGGCGCACCTGGGGCCACGCGATGGCGGTCGGCCCGTGGGGCGAGGTGATCGCGGTGCGTGAGGAGGAAGGTGCAGGCGTGGTGCTGGCCGAGTTCGACGCGCAGCGGCTGGCCGAGGTGAGGACGGCCTTGCCGGCCTTGGAGCATCGGGTGCTGTAGAAGCGAAGTACGCGAAATGCGCAGCCGCTTCAACTAATTTGCCTTCGATCACCGTTCCCGAAACGGCCGTATAGACGATGACGACCTTCGAGCCTTATCCGGTCAGCACATGACCATCGAACCAGAGCGCTATCTGCGCTCGTGCGCACGGCGGAACGCGGGTGCGACCCGTTCTGCTGCGTATCGATCATTCATGGCAGTACCTGATTAGGCGAGCTCAGCGCCACCCGAACATCATCTGCCTTGCCAGCAGCCGCTTGGCCGGCGACAGCAGTTGCAGGCCCGCCAGACCGAGGCCTCTCGCGCTGGTCAGTCCGGGCAGTCGCCAGGTGAAGCTGCGCGCCAGGAAATCGGTGGCGGCGATCAGCGTCCAGCGGTCCGGGGCGCGCTGCCACTCGACCCGCTGCAAGGCGGTATCGATGTCGGGGCTGCGCTGCAGCGAGGCGACCAGCGCATGCGCGTCGCGCAGGCCGAGGTTCAGGCCCTGTCCAGCGACGGGGTGCAGCGTTTGCGCGGCATTGCCGATGCGCACCACCCGGCCTCGGCCGCCTGCTTCGCCCTGCTTGCGCCCTTCGACCAACGTGCGCTCGGCGTTCAGGCCGAGCGCGAAGCGTTTGAGGGGCGTGATGGCCGTGAGGCGGCCGACGCGCTCGTGGAACATGGTGTTGAGCAAGGCGAGGCGCTGCATGTCGGTCAAGTCCTGCACCGGATCGTCGTCGGCATCGACGCACCACACGAGCGCGGCTCGGCGGGCGCCATTTTCGGCGGGCGGCAGCGGCAGGAGCGCAGCCGGTCCGTGCGGCGTGAAGCGCTCATAAGCCGTGCCGGCCAGCGCCGGGCCGGCAGCACCGGGCTGCAACGTGACCTGGCCGACCCAGGCGGTCTGGCGGTAATCGTGGGTCAGCGACTTGCGGGCCTGCAGGGCGAACACGCCGCCCTCGGCGACGACAGCGAGATCGAAACGCTCGGCGATGCCGGCATCCACTTCCACACCGCCACTGCCGCCGCTCTCCGCTGGGGGCAGCGATTTCAGCGCCGCCACTGGCGTGGCGAAACGTGCGGCCAGCCGCCCGGGCTCCGCCGCCACGGCGGCCAGCCAGGCCGCCTGCAAGGGGGCCACGATGGCGCCGTAGCTGGCCACGGCGCCGAACCGGTCGACCCCGCAGTCCTGCGCGGTGAGCAGCAGCTCGGGCTCGGGCAGGCGCAGCACCGAGGCGAGCATCGAAGGCTGCTGCTGCGACACGTGCACCGCGGCGATCGGCACGCTGTTCGGCGCGATCTGCGGCCACACGCCCAGGCGCTCGAATTCCTGCACGCTGCCCAGCGCGAGCGCCAGGGTGCGCGGGTCGCGAGACACGTCGAGTTCGGCCGGCCGGGAGTCGAAGACGCTGATGCGCGCGGCCGGTAGCGCGCGCGCGGCGTGCAGTGCCAAGGTCAGGCCCACGGGGCCGGCGCCCACCACGGCAAGGGAAAGATCGGGGGTCATGCTGAGGCTTTCGTTCCTGCAGGTCATGCGCCGTGCCCGAAGCAGGCTCGGGGCGGCGTTTCGAGGGTGCGAACATTGTGGGCGCAGGGCGCGGTTCCCTGCGATGCAGCCTGTCATGCGGCGCGACACTGCGCGGCTGCCTCCTTCATCGCCGGCCACGCACTTGCAGCGCGCCTATTGCGGAGCGGCGAAACTCGGCGGTATCGGCGGCCTGCTGCAGCCGCTTCCCGGCCCCTGGTCCTTCGCAAGCTACCGAAACGAGCCGGCCAGCGAAATCAGTCGCCACTTCATTCAAGGAGCTCCCAATGATCAAACCCCATCGCATCGCCGTGATCGCCGGCGACGGCATCGGCCAGGAAGTGATGCCCGAAGGCGTGCGTGTGCTGCAGGCCGCTGCCAAGCGCTTCGACCTCGCGCTCGAATTCGAGGAATTCGACTGGGCCTCGGCGGCCTACTGGCAGCGCACCGGCCAGATGATGCCGGACGACTGGGCGGCCACGCTCAGCGGCTTCAGCGCGATCTACTTCGGCGCCGTCGGCTGGCCGGCCGTGGTGCCCGACCACATTTCGCTGTGGGGATCGCTGCTCAAGTTCCGCCGCGACTTCGACCAGTACGTGAACCTGCGGCCGGTGCGTCTGCTGCCCGGCGTGCCCTCGCCGCTGGCCAACAAGAAGCCGGGCGACATCGACATGATGATCGTGCGCGAGAACACCGAGGGCGAGTACTCGTCGGTCGGCGGGCGCATGTTCGAAGGCACGGAGCGCGAGTTCGTGCTGCAGGAAGCGGTGTTCACGCGCCACGGCGTCGATCGCATCCTGAAATACGCCTTCGAGCTGGCCCAGCGCCGCCCGCGCAAGACACTCACCGCGGCCACCAAGAGCAACGGCATCTCGATCAGCATGCCGTACTGGGACGAGCGCGTTGCCGCGATGGCTGCGCACCACCCCGACGTGCGCTGGGACAAGCAGCACATCGACATCCTCTCCGCGCGCTTCGTGCTGCAGCCCGAGCGCTTCGACGTGGTGGTGGCGAGCAACTTGTTCGGCGACATCCTCTCCGACCTGGGCCCGGCGTGCACCGGCACCATCGGGCTGGCGCCGTCGGCCAACCTCAACCCGGAGCGCAGGTTTCCGTCGCTGTTCGAGCCGGTGCACGGTTCGGCGCCGGACATCTTCGGCCAGCAAATCGCCAACCCGATCGCGATGATCTGGTCGGGCGCGCTGATGCTCGATTTCCTGGGCCGCGCGCCGGGCGCGGACACCGCCAAGCACGTGCAGGCGCACGACGCCATCGTCGCGGCGATCGAACGCGTGCTGGTCGAGGGGCCTCGCACGCGAGACCTGGGCGGCACAGCAGGCACGCAGGAGATCGGCAAAGCCATCGCTGCGTCGCTTTGACTCCACACCTCCGGGGCAAACCAGCGGAAATTCACGGGAGGTGCTCCGACAACGATGTATCTCATTGTTTACAAGACCATGTTGCTTGTCTAAGATGAGATACATGCCTGCCCCACAACCCGCCCTTTTCCCATCGCTCAATCGTCTGCTCGCCGGCTTCGGCGAGCGACTCCGAGTGGCTCGTCTTCGCCGCCACATGACGCTCGAACAAGTCTGCGCTCGTGCGGACGTTTCTCGCATGACCTTGTACCGGGCGGAGTCCGGCAACTCCGCGGTGTCGCTCGGAACTTACCTGCGTATCCTGGCCGTCCTCAAACTAGAGAACGACCTGGAGTTGGTGGCGCGCGACGACACGCTCGGACGCATGCTGCAAGACCAGGAAATTCCCGAGCGCCGCGCTCCGCGTCGGCGCAAGACAGACTCCGAGGACTCGGGTGAGCCTCCCCGGGGAGACCCAGGAAGTGCCTGATGGCCGAGCAGACTGCATCTCGCTGCTTGCGCGACTGATCGAGGTCGCCTGGGTGGTCCGTTCCCGAAGCGCCGACTCACCGAATTCGCAGTGACTCGCCGGGACGCCGTCGAAGGCGCCTCGTAATCGTCGCTTTATTTCCGCATCAGCATCTCGATCTCGTCCGGCCTGACCGGCGCGCCGCGGCTGAGCAGTTCGCAGCCCTCGGGCGTGACCAGCGCGTCGTCCTCGATGCGAATGCCGATGTGCCACCAGCGCTCATCCACATCGGGCGCCGGGCGCACGTAAAGGCCCGGCTCGACCGTGAGCACCATGCCCGGCTGCAGCACGCGCGAGGGCTTCTTCACGACGCGCCCGCCAGTGCCGTCGGGCTGCTCGGCGGGCGCTTCGTCCAGGGCTGAATACTCGCCCGCATCGTGCACGTCCAAGCCCAGCCAGTGGCCGGTGCCGTGCATGTAGAAGCGGCGGTAGGCGGCGCTGGCCACGACGTCGTCCACGCCGCCCACCGTGTTGCGGTCGAGCAGGCCGAGCTCGAGCAGCCCTTCGCTCAGCACGCGCACCGCCGCCCAGTGGCTGTCCTGCTTGCGCGCGCCGGGGCGCGTCTGCGCGATCGCGGCTTCCTGCGCTGCCAGCACCAGCTCGTACAGCGTGCGCTGCGCCGGTGTGTAGCGGCCGTTCACCGGAAACGTGCGGGTGATGTCGCTGGCGTAGCCGCCGTATTCGCAGCCGGCGTCTATCAGGCAAAGTTCACCGGCCTTCAGCGCCGCATCGCCCGCGCCGCCGAGCCCGAGATCGGCACTGCCGGCCTGGTAGTGGAGGATGCAGGCGTTGCGTCCCGCCGCAACGATGCTGCCGTAGGCCGGCCCGCTGGCGCCGCTGTGCCGGAACTCGTGCAGCAGCTCCGCTTCGAGCTCGTACTCGCGCAGGCCCGGGCGGCACGCACGCATGGCGCGCACATGGGCCGCGGCGCCGATCTCTCCGGCGCGGCGCATCAGCGCGATCTCGTGGGCGTCCTTGAACACGCGCATTTCGTCGAGCACCACGGACAGATCGCGCTGCTGCGTCGGCGCCTGCACGCCGCTGCGCGAACGCGCGCGCACCGCGTCGAGCCATCTGTTTACCTGTGCGGCCAGCCCGTCGTGGCCGCCGAATGGAAACCACACGGCCGGCTGGTCGGCCAGGCGCTCGGGCAGCAGCTCGTCGAGCAGCGCGATCGGCAGCGCCTCGTCGAAGCCCAGCGCCTCGGCCGCGGCTTCGGGGCCGAGCCGATAGCCGTCCCAGATCTCGCGCTCCGGATCCTTGGGCCGGCACAGCAGCAGGCTGCTGCCGACGGCATCGAGCAGCAACCAGGCGCCCGGCTCGGTGAAGCCGGTCAGGTAGAAGAAGGCGCTGTCGTGCCGGAACGCGTGCTCGCTGTCGGCGTTGCGCGCGCGCTCGGGCGCGGTGGGCAGCAGCGCGAGCCCGCCGCCGGCCGCGCGC